>CAJXEG010000027.1 GCA_913052425.1 uncultured Flavobacteriaceae bacterium
TCAATACCTTGATCAAAAGCATACCCACACTCAAGAAAAAATTCTTTACCCCTTCCCTAAGAATGGTTATTTGTATTCCTTCCGGAATTACGGAAGTGGAAATGAGAGCGGTAAAAGAATCTGCAGAGCGAGTCAATGGCAAAGAAGTTTATTTGATACACGAGCCCATGGCAGCCGCCATTGGAATTGGAATCGACATCATGCAGCCCAAAGGGAATATGATCGTTGACATAGGAGGAGGTACAACTGAGATAGCAGTAATCGCCCTGTCTGGAATTGTATGCGACAAATCGGTTAAGATTGCAGGTGATGTTTTTACCAATGACATCGTTAACTACATGAGGAGCAAGCACAACCTATACGTAGGGGAACGCACAGCCGAAAAAATAAAAATATTGATTGGTTCTGTGATCGAGGATCTTGAAAACCCTCCCGAGGACATGTCAGTTCAGGGAAGAGACTTGGTGACTGGAAAACCCAAACAAGCAATGATTTCCTACACCGAAATCGCCAAAGCTTTGGACAAGTCCATCATAAGAATCGAAGAAGCCATCATGGAAGCCTTATCCCAAACCCCTCCAGAATTGGCAGCCGATATCTATAACACTGGAATATATCTGGCGGGTGGCGGAGCTCTCCTAAGAGGACTTGACGTTCGACTTTCCAGAAAAACCGATCTCCCTGTTTATATTGCCGAAGATCCCTTGCAAGCTGTTGTGAGAGGAACTGGAATCACCTTAAAAAATATCGCGCGATATAAAACCATTTTGATCAAATAATGACGTATGCGGCAGCTCATCAATGCCCTACTTAAGTACAAGAATACCCTGTTATATTTGGGTCTTTTGATCATCTCCCTCATTTTTTTAAACCAACGAAGTTTTTACCACCAATCCATTTTTAGCAATGCTGCCCTTATAATTTCCAGTAACTTCAATCTGGCAGGGAAAAATATTTCTAACTATCTAGATCTTTCTGAAAGCAACAAAAAACTATTGGCCGAAAATATTAAGCTCAAGGCACTTGAATTGATTCATTTCAATGAGCAGTCACCTAAAAATAGTGCAATCGACACTTTCAGTTTTGAAGTTTTTGGAGCAAGAATCGTCAAAAACAGTTACAATCGTGCTAGAAATTACTTGATTATAGATGAAGGCCATCAAGAGGGAATAGAATTAGAAATGGGCGTGATATCTAGCGATGGCGTTATAGGCATTATCAATCAGGTTACTGCCGATTTTTCCAGTGTGATTTCCATATTACACCGCGATCTAAAAATCAATGCTGGTTTTAAAAAGAACGGAGCTTACGGATCTTTATCGTGGCAAGGCGACCACCCCAAAAGAATGAAATTGGATGATATTTCCACCCTAAATCCCGTGATGGTAGGAGACACCATAGTGACCGGTGGCATGTCAGATTATTTTCCTCATGGCATCCCCATTGGAAAGGTTTTTAGTTTTGAAAAACCCGAACTCGAAGGGTACTATGATATTGAAATTGAACTGTTTAGCAATCTTACGCAAAAAGAGTTCGTTTATGTTCTAAAGAACAAAAAAAAGGATCAACTCAATCAATTGAAAAATGAATCGCGATAACTTAATATCAATTTTTCAGTTTTTTCTTTTGCTGTTTCTTCAGTCTTTTTTGCTGAACAACATCAATCTCTTTGGGTTCATCAATCCCAATTTCTATCTTTTGTTCATCATTGTCTACCGTTTGGATGGCAACCCAACTTTATTAATCATTTTGGGTTTTGCTCTTGGACTACTGCTCGATCTATTGACACAAGGATCAGGAGGGCATACCATCGCTACATTGACCATCGCCTTCTTGAGGCCATTAATCATTAGATTTTCTTTTGGTGTGAATTATGATGTTCCCATGGGAATGATCAAAGGAAGTCTCCTCACCCAAAGATTACTGTATCTGTTGTTGATGGTGGTGATTCACCATTTAGTGCTCTACAGTGTCATCTACTTTAGTTTTAGCAACACCATTACCATTCTAAAAAACACTCTTTTCACATCTTTTTTTACCTTTATAATGGTATACATTTCCCTGGGATTATTCAAAGAAAAATGATTAGGCGTTTTTTTTTACCGGCTGTAACTCTTTTGTCTGCTCTTATTTTTGTAGGAAGGCTCATCAGTTTGCAGTTACTCAATTCATCTTACAAACTCCTCTCAGATGGGAATGCTGTAATTGAAAATTCGATTCATCCCGAACGTGGCTATATCTATGACCGCAACCAAAAACTCTTGGTTTCCAACCAACCTGTTTATGATTTAATGGCCATTCCGGAAAATATCCCTGCCTTCGATACTCTTGAACTCTCCAAAATATTGGGTGTTTCAAAGGCTGAACTTAAAGATAAAATCAAATCTGCAAGAACTTTTTCTGTAAAACTCCCTTCCATCATTGTTGGAAAGATTTCCAAAGAACACAATGCCATAATTCAGGAAAAGATTTGGAAATACCCCGGTTTTTTTCTGCAAAAAAGTTCAGTCAGAAACTATCCTGTTTCTCTCGCTTCCAACTTGTTGGGCTATGTGAGTGAGGTCAACAAAAACGATATGAAAAAAGACGATTACTACCGCTTGGGGGAATTGATCGGCAGACAGGGAATAGAGGAATATTATGAACACTTTTTAAGAGGAAAAAAAGGAAAGAAATTTTATCAAAAAGACCGATTCAATCGAATCATAGGTTCCTATGAAGAAGGAAAATATGATGTCCCTGTGGAAGGTGCGCAAAGTCTTGTTCTGACGATCGACAGGGAGCTTCAACAGTATGGTGAGGAATTATTACAAAACAAAAGGGGAGGTATTGTGGCCATAGAACCCAAAACCGGAGAGGTGCTTTCTTTGGTCACCGCCCCCGGCTATGATCCCAACATACTGGTGGGTCGAAAACGATCCAAAAACTTTCGAAAACTGGCAATGGACACTCTGGCAAAACCCCTATTCGACAGAGGTCTTCAGGCACAATACGCTCCCGGATCCCCTTTCAAAACCCTCAATGCACTGATTGCACTGCAAGAAGGGGTCATCGATACCGAAACCGCTTACCTCTGTCAAAAAGGTCATTTTTACGCTCGTGGAATGTTTATGGAGTGTCATTGCAGACTTGGAACCAAAAACAACTTAAGCTCTGGCATTTACCGATCCTGTAATACTTATTTTGTCAATATTTACAGAAGAATCATAGACCGAGCAGGAGAAAATGTTGAGGAAGGAATGAACATTTGGAATGACCATTTAAAAAGTTTTGGTTTGGGTAATTACCTCGGGTATGACTTACCCGTTGGAAAAAAAGGTTTTATCCCGGACGCAGATTATTACAACTATTGGTACAAAAAAGGGGGCTGGAAATCTGCTACGGTCGTTTCCAATGCCATTGGTCAAGGGGAAATCCTGACCACCCCCATCCAAATGGCCAACTTCACTGCCGCCGTTGCCAACAGGGGGTATTTTATCCAACCTCATTTTCTCAAATCTGTAAGCAATGACTCTTTGAATAAAGTATATGAAAAAAAAGAGACCTCTATTGATTCCATTCATTTCGAAACGGTGATCGATGGTATGCATCAGGTAGTAGAAAGAGGCACTGCGAAAGTTGCCAAAATCAAGGGAATTGAGGTCTGTGGAAAAACCGGAACGGTCGAAAATTTTATGAAAATAAACGGTGTAAAAACCCAACTCTCAGACCACTCCATTTTCATTGCTTTTGCTCCAAAAGACGATCCTAAAATTGCAATTGCAGTCTATGTGGAAAACGGTTATTGGGGAGGAAGATGGGCGGCCCCTATCGCGAGCCTAATGATCGAAAAATACCTCAATGGGAGCATCAAAAGAAAATGGCTGGAAGACAGAATGTTGAAGGGTAGTCTACTGGCAGAATACGAAAAACCCTATTCTGGAGAACCCTTTGTGATCAATGAATAAAAATATAATTTACCGGCTTGATTGGATGTTAATACTCATTTACCTAATATTAGTATCTTTTGGTATTGTCAATGTTTATTCTGCCACCTTTAGCGAAACTCTCGAAGGTGTTTTTGATATCTCTCAAGCTGTAGGAAAGCAAGTTTTTTTCCTGATTTTTAGCCTTTTTATTGGAATGATTATCCTTGCGATAAACAGTAAATTCTTTGAACAATTTGCAACATTGGGATATTTTTTAAGCCTACTGCTGTTGTTTGGTCTTTTTGTCTTTGGCAAGACCGTTTCTGGAGCAACTTCTTGGTACAATATTGGTGGGATAAGTCTTCAACCCTCCGAGCTGGCCAAAGTAACCACCGCATTGGTCATCGCAAGCCTTTTGAGCAAGTTTCAATCAGATCTCAAGACCCCTAGAACCTTATTTAAAATTGGAGCATATGTTCTCCTCCCCTTTTTATTGATCGTTTTACAACCCGACCCCGGATCTGCTTTGGTTTTTGGAGCCTTCTTTTTTCCCTTATTCAGAGAAGGACTTAATTATACCTATTTGATCATTTTCCTATCTATATTGGCTTTGTTTTTTATCACCCTCAGTTTTCACTTTGGCGTGGTCATTGGAATCATAACCGTGTTGATCTTTTTACTCTACTTCATTTTTAAAAACCTGAATCCTAAAGTAAAAATTTGGCCTTTTTTGATCTTACTCATTGTTTCTATCGGGTTTTCATTCTCTGTAGATTACATCTTTGACAATGTGTTTCAACAGCGTCACCGTGACAGAATTAATATTGTTCTGGGAAAAGAGATCGATACACAAGGAGTGGGTTATAACATTAATCAATCCAAAATTGCGATTGGTTCGGGAGGATTTAAGGGCAAAGGGTTTTTGGAGGGCACTCAAACCAAAGGAGATTTTGTTCCCGCACAACATACCGACTATATCTTCAGTACCATAGGAGAGGAATGGGGTTTTATAGGAAGCTTTTTTCTAATTTTTCTTTTTTGTTTGCTCATTTTCAGAATCATATTGCAGGCTGAAAAACAAACCAACAAGTTTCGAAGGGTTTACTCTTATGGGACGGCCGGATTAATATTCACCCATTTTTTTATCAATATCGGGATGTCTTTGGGAATGATTCCCACAATTGGCATTCCGCTGCCTTTTATCAGTTATGGGGGTTCGAGTATATTGGCCTTCAGCATCATGGTTTTTATCCATCTAAATTTCGATGCCAATCGGCTCAATGACTGGTAAGGTCAATGCTTTACGTCGAAAATATCCCTCAGGCTGTTCCCCAATGTCATAAATGCCAAAACCAAGCTCATGATGGCCAATCCGGGTAACAAGGTTAAATATGGTTTCCCCAACAGTAAATACCTGAAGTGATCTTTTACCATCCCCCCCCAACTGGGCACGGGAGGTTGGGCGCCTATCCCCAAAAAACTCAATCCACTTTCAATCAGTATCGCACTGGCAAAATTGGCCGCTGAGATAACGATCAGAGGAGGGATAAGCAATGGGAGAATATGATGCCATATGATTCGTGTTTTACCATAACCCAGTGTCTGAGCAGCTTTGACAAAGGTTTTCTCTTTTAGGGTCAGAACCTGACCTCTAACGACCCGCGCCACCTCCACCCACATGGTTAAGCCCACAGCGATAAAAACTTGCCAAAAACCGCGCCCCAAAGCCAATGTAATGGCAATGACCATCAACAAGGTGGGAATAGACCAAAAAACATTGATCAACCAAACAATGCCTTTATCCAAATAGCCTCCAAAAAACCCGGCCAAGGCCCCCAGAATAACCCCTATCAACAGCGAAATAAATACTGCAATAAAACCGATAGAAAGCGAAATCCGCGACCCAATGATCAAGCGACTCAACAAGTCTCTACCGTATTTGTCTGTCCCCAATAAAAATTTTTTCTCCTCTAAGTGTTGTTTTTTAAAGCTAGATTCCGAAAGAGGAGTTTGGAGTTTTGATGCCTCGACAAACTCATAGTAATCCGATGGGGAACCATAGGGTTGGATCTCTATGCCATTGGGTTGAAATTTGTAATCTTGTATTGGAATTTCAGCCCTGTTATTTACTTCACCTAAAAAAAAAGACTTCCGGTTGGAAAGGGAATTTTCGGTGGGAAGCATCAACATATCGACCTTAAAACCGGGGGGTTTGGAATGAATTGACAAATGCATTTGATTGGCGTTGGAAGTACTGTCAGGAGCAATTTGATAAGCAAAAGTTGCAACCAAAATCAACAGAAGTATATAGAAGATACTAAAAACTGCCCATAGGTCTTTCAGAAATTTTTTGTAGACAATGGTCCCCCTCAAAACATCAATATTACTTTTTTATCTGAGCTACAGGATAATTGTCAAGGTTGATGTTCAAATCTTCCAAAATGCTCACTGCTTCCGAGATATAAAAATCTTTTTGTAAGGTTTCAACCCATCTGTCCTTTCTCTCTTTGACCACCTCATCAGTGAGAACTCCCGAATCCGGCACCCACTCAAAGGTCAAATCTGACATGTAATCTTTGAGTACACTGAATTTGTCAGATATTTTTTTGTTGGTCTCCTGTTCTGTCAAGTAATCCTCATAGTTAAGGGTATAGACATAGTCATCCTGTTGGGCCTCTATCCTTCTGGCCTGTTGTTCGACAAGCTGCATATAAGGATTGTCTTTTAATCTATTGGCACTCTGACTCAATGCATATTGATAGTTGGCTTGATTTCCCCATTGCTTGTAGGAAGCAGGTTCAATACTGTCCCAAGTCAAAGGATTTTCTTGGTCTTTTTCACCCATATCTATATAGGAATATTGATTTTTTAGGATGATATCACTTCGCACACCTTCCAATTGTGTAGAACCTCCGTTGATGCGGTAAAACTTGTCGGTTGTAATTTTAACAGCCCCCAGGTCGCCATGTGTTCCACCCGAAATAATTCGATTCAAGTCAATCACATTTTGTACGGTTCCTTTTCCAAAAGTTTGTTTACTCCCCAAAATGATAGCTCTTTTGTAATCTTGAAGTGCAGCCGCTAAAATTTCGGATGCCGAAGCCGAAAATTCATTGACCATTATGACCAATGAACCATCCCAAACAATGGAAGGGTCTTCATCACGCAAAATATCCTTGGCTCCGCCGGTACTTTTCACCTGAACTACCGGACCTTGATCAATAAAAAATCCAGTTATATCAACAACGGTCTTAAGTGATCCGCCACCATTGTTCCTCAAGTCCATTATAATGCCGCTAACATTTCTTTTTTTGAGGGCCTCCAATTCTTTTTTGACATCGCTGGCAGCATTTCTGCTTTTTTGATCTTTGAAATCAATATAAAATTTAGGCAACTGAATGAGGCCATAAATTTTTCCATTTTTTTGGATGATCGTTGATTTGGCATAGGACTCTTCCAACTCTACCACATCCCTGTTTATGACTACTTCCTCTATGATACCGCTCACTCTTCTGACGGTCAAAAACACCTGAGTTCCCTTGGGACCTTTGATCAACTTGACCGCATCACTCAAACGCATGGGGCCAATTTCTACGGCATCTTCGTCTTTTTGAGCCACCTTGAGAATCGCATCACCCACCTCAAGCGCTTTGGCTTTCCAAACAGGGCCTCCAACAATGACCTCAACGATTTCAACAACCTGATCTTTCTTTTGCAATCGCGCACCAATGCCCTCAAACTTTCCTGAAATATTTTGATCAAACTTCTCTTTATCGTCCGGAGCAAAATAGTTGCTATGGGGGTCAAACTCGAGGGTTATAGAATTGACATAAATCGAAAACCAGTCCTTACGTTCAACCTCATCAAAAATCTCAAAATAGTTTTCAATGTTTTCCTTTGTCTTTATTCTGGCCTCTTCCTCCAATACAATATTTGACTTTATCTGGTAGGTGCTGTCCTTTTCTTTTTCAAAACCTTGCTGTTCAATCAAATCTGAGTAATATTCCAAAGTAGAAAGTTTGAACCTTTTTCGCCAAAGTTCTTTAAGATCGTTTAAGGTTCTGGCATAGGGAATCTCCTCAAAATTGAGATCAATAGAATCCTTTACGCTAAAATCAAAAGGATCAACCAACAACTCCCCATAAAATTCTTTTACCTGGCCCATACGCGCAATCAAGCGGTCGTAGGTCAAATTGAAAAACGAAACATCGGCCACTCTGATTTGATCATCAATTTCGTCTTTATACCTTTCGAAATTATTGATGTCGGATTGAAGGAAAAATCGGTGTTGTCCATCAATGCCCTGAATGTACTTGTTAAAAACGTGCTCTGAAAAAGTATCATCGATATCTTTGGGATCATAATGACCTCTTTGCATTACATAAGTAATGACCTCAATTAGTAATTTGTCTTTATCCGGATTGTCTAAATACCTAGACGAACTTAAAAATAGAATGAGCGCAGATATACCAACGACAAATGTTCCAACAAGCCTCATAAAAATTGTATTAAAAGGTAAATTTAACCAAAAACCCCTTATTAAGCCCAAACCCTAAAAAACTTTTTGTTGATGCTAAATTGACATTGAGGGGTTAATATTTTTTAAATTTACAAACTATTAAAAATTCATGAAGAAAAAACCCCTAATACTCGTAACCAATGACGATGGAATTACAGCTCCGGGCATAAGAAAATTGATTGAAGTAATGAACGAGATTGGGGAGGTCGTTGTCGTCGCTCCCGACAGTCCACAATCAGCAATGGGGCATGCCATTACCATCAACTCCACACTGCATTGTACAAAAATTGATGTCAAAGAAGGCACTCACTTGGAATACAGTTGTTCGGGAACACCCGCAGACTGTGTAAAACTGGCGGTCAATGAAATATTAGACCGAAAACCCGACCTTTGTGTTTCTGGAATCAATCACGGATCCAATTCCTCCATCAATGTAATTTACTCCGGAACCATGAGCGCAGCCGTCGAGGCCGGGATTGAGGGCATACAAGCCATTGGGTTCTCATTGTTGGATTATCGCTGGGGTGCCGATTTTGATGCCATCAGAAATTACGTCAAGAAAATCACAGTGAGTGCTTTGGAAAATAAAATCCCCTCCAATGTTGTTTTGAATGTCAACTTCCCAAAACTCTCCGAAGAAGAAATAAAAGGCATCAAAATTTGTCGACAGGCCAAGGCCTATTGGGTAGAGGAATTTGACAAAAGAACCAACCCCATGGGGCTGGATTATTACTGGCTGACCGGTAAATTCGTCAATGAAGACAAGGGAGAAGATACCGACGAATGGGCACTCAGTCAAGGCTATATCTCCGTAGTCCCCATAGAATTTGACCTTACGGCTCATCACGCCATACAACGATTAAATACATGGAATTTTGAAAAATAAAGAACTTTATCAGGGAATAATTGCCAGTTTTTTTGCCAGTTCAAGTGCGATGATTTTTATCCTCCTCTATTTTTCGGAAGGCCCCATTGAAGAGGCCATTTCCTCTTTATTCCAACAGAAAAAGCTAGGGGGACTCATCAGTATGGGTGCGCTAATCAATTTGCCATTATTCTTTTTGGGGATGCACAAGAGAAAAACAAATTTTGCCAAGGGCGTAATGATTACCTCCATTATTATCGTCCTCATGGTAGCGACGCTTAAAATCATTTAAATTGAAATATTACATCATTGCCGGCGAAGCTTCCGGTGATCTTCACGGATCAAAATTGATGGAGGCTTTGAAAGAAAAAGATGACAAGGCCCAAATTCGCTTCTGGGGAGGGGACTTGATGCAACAAGCTGGTGGTGTGTTGGTGAAGCATTACAAAATGCTCGCTTTTATGGGTTTTTGGGAGGTCATCACCCATTTGGGAACTATTTTAAAAAATATCAAATTTTGTAAAAAAGACATCTCCCAATTTCAACCAGACGTCATCATTTATATCGACTATCCCGGGTTCAACCTCAGAATCGCAAAATGGGCCAAACAACAAGGATTTAAAAATCACTTTTATATCAGCCCACAAGTTTGGGCTTGGAAAGAAAACAGAGTCCATCAGATGAAAAAAGATCTAGATGCACTATACGTGATTCTTCCTTTTGAAAAAGATTTTTTTGAAAACAAACACCAATTCAAAGTAGAGTTTGTGGGACACCCCTTACTGGACACACTATCCAAAAGAAAAAAATCAAAGGCCTTTATCAAACATAATGAATTGTCAGATAAAACCAATCTCATAGCACTATTGCCAGGCAGTAGAAAGCAAGAGATCAAAAAAATGTTACCTATTTTTTTAAAGGTATCGGGCCTGTTTCCTCAACATGAATTTGTCATCGCCGGAGCTCCCGGCATAGACCCGGAGTGGTATCAAGAATTCTTTGGCAAGGAAAAGGTCAAAATTGTCCAAAACAAAACCCACGAACTACTTTTACATGCCAAGGCCGCATTGGTTTCTAGTGGAACGGCTACATTAGAAACCGCCCTGCTTAATGTCCCACAAGTGGTTTGCTACCGCAGTAGTTTTTTGACCTATCAAATTGCCAAATGGCTCGTTAAATTAAAATACATCTCTCTGGTCAACCTTATTTTGGATCGCGAAGTTGTTAAAGAACTCATTCAAAAGGCATTCAATGTAAATGAAGTAGCCCAGCATTTGGAATACGCGCTTTCCGAAACGGGGCAGAAAAAACTCAAGCAGGACTTCGAAGAACTGCGAACCATTCTCGGTGGAGGAGGTGCCAGTAAAAAAACGGCAAAACACATCATCAACGCCTTGAAATAATTTTTTTGCGATAAATTTAGGCAATGAAAGCCCCTAAATATCCCATTTATATCGTTACAATCCTTTTTGTGACGGGAATGTTAATTTCTCCTTGGTTGGAAAACAAATTCCTCATCTGGGGCTTAATAATTATCCCTTTTTTTGGTGCCCTTTTCAAAAAATACCGTCCGCTTGTTTACCTTGTTTTTCTTTCGCTGGGAAGCATTCACCACCAGCAATTTTATCGTCTCTCCAAATCAAATTACAGTCATTTTACAACCAATGGAAATGAAAAAACCCTCCTTGTACAACTGGTTTATCCTTCCCTTTTTTGGCTTGTTTTTGATCGGGAGTATGGGCTTGGTGGTCCTTATGGCACTGAATATTCAAATACAACTCCTAACAATCGGCTATGACAAAGTAGAAAACAGCTTGAATAATTCCATTTTGTGGATTGCAAATCAAGAGGGTTTTTTGTTACAAAATATGCGACTGTCGGTCTACCTTTTGATTGCCATTTATCTCCTTTTGGGTTTTGTTTATTGGAGTCTAAAGTTTCATAAAATAAAATATTTAATCGGAGCCCTTGCCAGCTTTTTGATCATCCAACTCATTGTTTTATTTGAACAATGGGAAAACTCAAAAATCAATCAATTGTGGTTGCTGTATCAACACAACAA
>CAJXEG010000028.1 GCA_913052425.1 uncultured Flavobacteriaceae bacterium
ATATCGAAGTTACATTGGAATAAAAATAAATCCAATTAAATGAGATTGATTATTTGCCGAAGTTGTCGAATATTTATTGTACTGTCCTTTTTTTTGTTTTCCATTGGCTGTAACAACACAAATTCTAATGAATCAGAAATTCTATCCATCCCCTTGGAGTTATCCATCGATAGATTTGATAAGAAGTTTCATCTGTCGGAGGCCGATGACATTCCTGCTCTGAAAACCACTTACCCCTTCCTTTTTCCCAATAAGTTTAGTGATGGTGTATGGATCAATAGACAAAAAGACAGTTTACAACTCCTTTTGTTGGAAAATGTAGAAGAAAAATTTGCTTCAATGGCTCCACTTGAAGATGACTTGGAGTATCTTTTTAAGCACCTGAAATATTATTTTCCAAAAACCCAAACCCCTAGGGTTATTGGAGTGATTAACAATGTTGATTATCAGAGTAAAACCATTTATGCAGACTCCCTGTTGTTGGTCTCTTTGGACACCTATTTGGGTTCAGACCACTATTTGTATGAGGGCATACCTCAATACGTCCGTCAAGAAATGGACATTCAGTTTCTGGCTTCTCATGTAGCCGGTAAATTTGCAGCCAACAAAATACCCCCCACCAAAGACAGGTCGCTTTTGTCTCAAATGATTTACCACGGAAAACAAGTCTACTTTAAAGAATGGGTATTGCCCCAGTCAAGTGATGCGCAAAAAATGGGCTATACCGATACACAAATCCAATGGGTGATCGACAATGAAATGTACATGTGGCAATATTTTGTCCAAAAACAATTGTTGTACAATACCGACCCTTCCCTTACTCAAAGATTTATAGAACCGGCACCATTTTCAAAATTTTATTTGGAAATAGACAACGAATCGCCCGGACGGGTGGGCGTTTGGATGGGTTGGCAAATCATCAAATCCTATATGGAACGTTATCCAGATACAGAGATTAGTGCCCTACTGAATCTTCCCGCTCAAACCCTGTTCTCAAAATCCAATTACAAACCAAGAAGATAATGGCCAAAAAAACAAGTCCGATTAGTATAGAAGTAACTGTAGATGAAAATAAAGTTCCCGAAAAGATTGTTTGGTCAGCGCCAGATGGAGGGGTAGAAAACGAGGAGGCACAGGCCATGCTTTTGGCCCTATGGGATGGACAAAATCAAGAAACCCTCAGGATGGATTTGTGGATCAAGGAAATGCCTATCGATCAGATGAAAATGTTTTTTCATCAAACCTTACTGACCATGAGTGATACCTACCTCCGTGCTACTCAAGACGAAAAAATGGCAGCAACCATGAAGGATTTTTGTGATTATTTTGCAGAAAAACTCAACCTTAAAAAAGACGGTTAAAAGTTATCAATACTTTGGTTGATCTGTTGAATATAATTCAAAAGTGGCTCCCGACCCAGTCTTTTTTCGGAAGAGGTGACAAAATATAGCGGCAGGCTTTCCCAATCCTCTTTAAGTACCTCAAGATAGTCTGATACTTTAGTTTCGATTTCCTTTTCTTTGATTTTATCGACTTTGGTAAATACGATGGAGAATGGAATAAAATGTTCTCCCAACCAGCGCAAAAAATCCAGATCAATGGGTTGTGGTTCGTGGCGAATATCAATCAATAGAAAAGCTGATACCAATTCCTTCCTTTTGGTGAAATAATCGACAATAAACTTCTGGAAGGTTTTTTTTTGGGTTTTAGAAGCTCTGGCATAGCCATAGCCGGGTAAATCGACCAAATACCATTTCTTGTTGATTAAAAAATGATTGATCAATTGTGTTTTTCCGGGTCGTGAAGAAGTTTTGGCTAGTTTTTTTTGGTTGCACAACATATTGATCAATGAAGATTTCCCAACATTAGACCTCCCGATAAAGGCATATTCCGGCATTTTGGTTTTTGGGCAGTGATCCACACTGGTGTTGCTCACAACAAATTCAGCACGGGCAACATTCATTGTGGGGAATTAAAGGTTGTATTTCTCCATCCAGGAGTGCATGATCTCATTGAAACGTTCGGGATGTTCCATCATGGGGGCGTGACCGCACTTGTCAATCCAGTAAAGATCAGAATTGGGAAGCAGTGAATTGAATTCATCGGCCACATTGGGCGGGGTAACACTGTCTTGAGCTCCCCAGATGATTGCAGTTCTGGTCTTCATGTTGGGTAAGTCTTTGGCCATGTTATGTCGAATGGCACTTTTGGCAATGGCCAATGTTCTTATCAGCTTGTTGCGATCGTTGACCGACTCAAAGACTTCGTCTACGATTTCTTTGGTTGCAACTTTGGGATCGTAAAAAACCTCTTCACTTTTGGCTTTTATATAATCATAATCTCCTCTTTTGGGATAGCCGTCTCCCATTGCATTTTCATACAGTCCTGAACTTCCTGTTATGATCAATCCCTTTACCATTTCGGGATGACACTTGGCATACAACAAAGCGACATGACCTCCTAGAGAATTACCCAAAAGAATTACATCTTTTAGTTTTTTGAAGTTCAAAAAGTCATCCAAAAATTCGGCGAGAGATTTGACTGAAGAATTGATCAATGGTAATATATAAACCGGGAGTTCCGGAACCAATATTTTGTAACCTTTACTGGGGAAATAGTTCATTACTCCCTCAAAATTACTCAACCCTCCCATCAATCCGTGCAAAATGACTACCGGAGTACCTTCACCTAATTCAATGTAGCGGTAATCTGCCTCAGTAATAATTTGTTTCTCAAGCATCACTAGTAAATAATTCCAAAGATATGCAATTCACTTGTATGATTTGTATTTAATTTTTTTTTCATCCCGTTTTATTGGTGTGGGAGGGGAGTGGTAAAATTTATTAACAATGTGGTAGAAAGTGGTAAAAAGTGGTAAAATTGCTTTATATTTGGTTGAAATTGAACGAAGAACAGCATGCAGCATTTTATCGGTACATACGAGTGTAAGGCCGACGCAAAGGGGCGTATCATGCTTCCTGCTGCATTGAAAAAACAACTTTCGAACCATCTGAATAAAAGTTTTGTCATCAAAAGAGCTGTTTTCAATAGCTGTTTGGAATTGTATCCTCTGGATCAATGGGAAGGTTTAATGGAAAAAGTTAACAAGCTCAATCGTTTCAATAAGAAAAACAATGACTTTATCCGGCGTTTTACTGCGGGGGTAAAATTGTTGGAGATTGATGCAACGGGAAGGCTATTGATTCCAAAAGATTTAACAAACCACGCCAAAATTTCGAAAGAGGTAGTCGTTTCATCGGTTGTCAATATTCTGGAGATTTGGGACAAAGGCCTTTATGAAAAAGCGATAGATGAGGCAACCACAGATTTTGCCGCATTGGCAGAGGAAGTAATGGGGGATCAAAATGAAGACAATTTATCATAAACCTGTCATGCTCGAAGAAGCGATTCAGGGATTGAAAATCGATCCCGACGGGGTTTATGTCGACGTAACTTTTGGGGGTGGAGGCCACTCCAGGGCCATACTTCAAAAGCTTTCCAATAAAGGAAGGCTGCTGGCTTTCGATCAGGATGAGGCCGCCCATCAAAATCCCATTTCAGACGATAGATTCCATTTGATCGATGGAAATTTTTCCCATCTCAAAAGACATTTGAAATTTTGCGGCATCACTACTGTGGATGGTATCCTCGCCGACTTTGGCGTCTCCTCTCATCAATTTGATTCAGGATCAAGAGGTTTTTCTACCCGACTAGAGGGGCCGTTGGACATGCGGATGAATACCAAAAGTGAATGGAGTGCCCGTGAGTTAATCAATGAATACAGCGCAGAGGAACTCCAACAAATTTTTAAGAATTACGGGGAACTGCGTATCGCCAGAAAACTGGCCGAGCATATTGTCAAAGAAAGAAATCAAAACCCGATAGAGACCACACAAGGACTGGTCAGTTTGTTGACTCCCATTTTACCTAAGCATGTTTTTAACAAAATCATTGCTCAGGTGTTTCAAGCTATCAGAATTGAGATCAATGCAGAGTTAGAGGTTATTAAATCCTTTTTGGAACAGACTGTTGAAGTGCTACAGACAGGAGGAAGATTGGTATGCATCTCCTACCACTCCTTGGAAGATCGATTGGTAAAAATATTTATAAGAGAGGGCAAGTTTGTGGGTAAAGCAGAATCAGACCTCTATGGAAACAGAAACCTGCCCATGAAAAAGGTGGGGAATTTGCAGATTCCTTCACAAGAAGAGATCAAGGAGAACAGTAGGGCGAGAAGTGGTAAACTCAGAATTGCAGAACGAATATGAAAAAGCTGTTGTCAATATTGAGAATGGAGTTTTTGGTCAATGATTATGCCTTTAAGAATTGGCGTGTGATTCTTTTTTTATCGCTTCTATCGCTAATCATGATTGCCAGTGGTCATGCTGCTGATAGGAAGATTTTTCAAATCGCCCAATTGAATGATGACTTGAAAATGTTGAAAAGCGAATTTGTCGAACAGCGTACGGCCTTGATGAATCTAAAAATGGAAACCAAAATCATGAAGGAGTTAGGCCCTTTGGGGATAGGCCCGGCAAAAACACCCCCCATTAAAATCGTTGTAAAACAAGATTAACAATGGAAAGCAAAAAGAAAAACATAATGAACCGCAGCTACTTGGTCGCCTTTGGTTTGATGCTGTTTTCTTTTTTATTGATCGCCAAGCTCATCCATATACAGTTTTCAGAAGGTGACAAATACCGGGAAATAGCTTCAAAACGCACCCTTAAAAAAGACATCCTTCAGCCCAGTAGAGGGAATATTTTTGCAGATGATGGAAGCATTTTGGCAACATCAATGGCTCGTTACGAAGTGCGATGGGATGCCGCTGTTCCCTCTAAAGCAATGTATCAAATGCATAAAAAAGCATTGGTCAACGGTTTGTCTGAGATTTTGAATACTTCCAAAAAATCCATTTCGAAAAAACTCGATAAAGCCATAAGAGACCGAAACAGGTATTTGCTTATCGCCAAGGATCTCACTTACTCTCAGCAGATCAAAATCAAACAACTTCCTCTTTTTGAACGACCCTCTTATACGGGAGGCTTGATCATAGAACACAAAATGGTAAGAGAGCACCCCTTGGGGAAAATGGCTGAGCGAACCGTAGGTAGAATTATACCAGAGCAAAACGGGGGTTTTACACGCGTTGGATTGGAGGGTGCATTCAGCCAATACCTCGAAGGTGAAGCAGGGCAGAGGCTCAAGCAGAAAATCGCTGGAGGACAATGGAAACCGATCAATGACGTCAATGAAAAAGAGCCTACTGAAGGATTCAACGTCCACACGACCATGAACGTCAATATTCAAGATATTGCCCACAGTGCCCTTTTGGAGCAGGTGGAAAAGTTCAAAGCAGACCACGGGACTGTGGTGGTAATGGAAACCCAAACCGGAAAGATCAAAGCCATAGCCAATTTGGGCAGAACAAAAGTAGGCACCTATTTCGAAGCGCTCAATTATGCAGTAGGGGAAGCCCATGAACCAGGGTCCACCTTTAAGCTGATGGCCATGGTCGCAGCTCTGGAGGATAAAGTAGTTGATGAAAATACCTTGATTTCTACGGGCAACGGAGAGCTTACCTTTTTCAGAAAGTATAAAGTTCGAGATTCCAAAAAAGGAGGATACGGAACCATTACAACTGCCAAGGTTTTTGAAGTTTCTTCCAATACCGGGATGGTCAAAATCGTCTACGACAACTACAGTAAAAATCCCAAAAAATTTGTCAATCGATTGTACAATATGGGCATCAATAAAACTTTGGGATTGCCCATATGGGGAGAGGGAAAACCCAAAATTCCCCACCCCGATGAAAAAGAAGAGTGGGATCAACTCGATTTACCTTGGATGGCCTATGGCTATGGCGTTTCAATGACCCCCCTGCAAACGCTTACTTTCTACAACGCCATTGCCAACAACGGGGTGATGGTAAAGCCAAGGTTTATTGAAAAAATAGAATCATTCGGTCAAAGCCCTGACCAAACTTTTGGTAAGATTATTTTGAACCCCTCCATTTGTTCTCAGTCCACCATTGACAAAGTGAAAAAGATGATGTTCAATGTGGTAGACAAGAAATGGGGAACTGCTCATAACATCAAAGATGAAGACCTGAACATCGCCGGGAAAACAGGTACCAGTCAGGTAGATTACAATAAGAAAGATAAAGAGGTGCAATACGTCTCCACCTTTGTAGGCTATTTCCCGGCCGAAAAACCCAAATATTCCTGCATCGTCGTCATTCACAAACCCGACAAAAAATTGGGTTATTACGGTTCTACCGTTGCGGCACCTGTTTTTAAGAAAATCGCCAAAAAAATTCACAATGCCCTGCCCAAAACAATCTACATACAGCCCGAACAGATTCATCAATTGTCCTCGAAGGTCACCAATATAACTGCCACAGAAGGAGTCATTCCCAATCTCAAGGGGTTGACCCCAATGGAGGCTTTATCGGTTTTAGAGCCCTTGGGGCTGAAAGTGGTGATTAAGGGAAAAGGAAAAGTCAAAAAACAGTCTCTTAAAGCAGGCGCGCGATTTAAAACCAACCAAAAAATCATTTTAGAGTTGTCTTGAAAAAGTTAAAAGAAATATTGTACAAAGTCGCCATTGAGGGAATTTCAGGTTCCACCGACATCGATGTTACCCACATTTCTATTGATTCGAGAACCACAAAACCGGGCAATATGTATGTGGCCATCAAAGGCACCCAAGTGGATGGACACCGGTTTATTGATCAAGCCATAAGTTTGGGAGCCCAATCGATCATCTGTGAGACCCTTCCTGAGACTCTAACGTCCGGAGTGGCATTCATTCAGGTAAGCGATGCCCGTGAAGCACTGGCTTGGACTGCCTCCAATTTTTACGACAACCCCTCCAATCAATTACAACTCATCGGTATTACCGGTACCAACGGAAAGACTTCTATAGCCACATTGTTGTTTGATCTCTTTAATCTCCTACAATCCAGTGCAGGACTCATTTCTACGGTGGCCATTCAATATGGCGATCATCAATTTACAGCAACCCATACCACTCCCGATCCATTGACCATCAACAAGCACCTCAGTGCCATGGTTACCCAAGGTATCGAATACTGTTTTATGGAGGTTTCTTCACATGGTATTCACCAAAAAAGGATCACCGGCCTGGAATTCAAAGGCGCCATTTTTGCCAATCTTACTCACGACCATTTGGATTACCACGATACCTTTAAAGCCTATCGCGATACCAAAAAAAATCTTTTTGATGGCTTGTCCGATACTGCTTTTGCATTGGTCAATGCCGACGATAAAAATGCCAAAGTGATGGTTCAGAACTGCAAAGCCAAAACCCATTCCTATGCCTTGCACCGCTATGCCGATTATTCTGCTCAGGTTTTGGAGAGTCAATTCAAGGGTATGCTTTTGAAAATCAATCAAAACGAGATCTGGACTCAAATATTGGGTGAATTCAACGCCTATAATATTCTGGCAGTTTATGCGACCACTCAACTCCTTGGGCATGACGAATTGGAAAGCTTGAAATCCATCAGTCAACTAAAAAGTGTCCCCGGGAGGTTTCAAACTTTTGAGACCCCAGATAAAATTATGGTTGTTGTAGACTATGCCCATACGCCCGATGCGCTGAAAAATGTATTGATAACCATCAATAAGATAAGAACCCAAAACGAAAGTTTGATCACTGTAGTAGGCTGTGGTGGTAATAGGGATCAGGAAAAAAGACCCTTGATGGGAGGCATAGCCGCCGAATTGAGTACCAAGGTGCTATTTACCTCAGACAACCCCCGTGACGAAGATCCTGACAGCATCATCGAACAAATGTGTGAAGGGGTAGATCCTGTGGATTTCAAAAAAACCATGAGTGTTACCCGTCGGAAAGAGGCCATCAAGGTGGCTTGCCAATTATCCCAACCCGGAGATGTGGTACTCATCGCTGGAAAAGGACACGAAAACTACCAGGAGGTTAGAGGCGAAAAGCTCCCTTTTGACGATTATAAAATTGCCCAAGAAATATTTTCTAAAACGCCTTAGCTCATGTTGTACTATTTATTCGAATTTTTAGAGCAAAAGTTTCAGTTTCCCGGAGCGACCCTATTTCAATTTTTATCGTTTAGGGCCTCAATGGCCATTATCCTTTCCTCTGCTTTTACATTGATTTACGGTAGGATCATCATCCGATTTCTAAAAGCCAAACAGATTGGTGAGTCCGTAAGAGATTTGGGATTAGAGGGACAAAAAGAAAAAGCTGGGACACCAACCATGGGAGGGATCATCATCATCTTGGGAACATTGATTCCTGTTTTGTTGCTGGCTCGATTGGATAACATATACATCCAACTTCTCATTGTCACCACACTTTCTTTGGGTATCATCGGCTTGGTCGATGATTACATCAAAACTTTCAAGAAGGACAAAGAGGGACTCAAAGGGAGATTTAAAGTAGCAGGTCAGTTGGTTTTGGGACTGGTGGTTGGATCGGTATTGTATTTCCATCCCGGTGTAACGGTGAAGGAGGAGATCAGATGGCAGGGTGGGGAAAAACCGACCAATTTTCAGGAGGTTTTTACCCCCGAAAAAAAATCTACCCTAACAACTATTCCTCTATTTAAGGACAATGCTTTTGACTATTCAAACTTACTCAGCTGGATTTCACCCGACCTTAAAGAATACACCTGGATCATTTTTATTCCCATTGTTGTTTTTATCATCGTTGCCGTTTCAAACGGTGCCAACTTGACCGATGGGATAGACGGACTGGCGGCGGGTTCCTCTGCCATCATGGTATTGGCATTGGGGATTTTTGCTTGGGTATCGGGAAACTTGATTTTTTCCGACTACCTCAACATTATGTACATCCCCAATGTAGGGGAGGTGGTGATTTTTGTCGCGGCTTTCTCGGGTGCCTTGATCGGTTTTTTATGGTATAACACCTATCCGGCTTCAGTCTTTATGGGAGATACCGGAAGCCTTACCATAGGAGGGGTCATTGCTGTAATTGCCTTAATCGTCAGAAAAGAGCTTTTGATTCCACTGCTTTGCGGCATTTTCTTGATCGAAAATCTATCGGTGGTCATACAAGTGGGCTACTTCAAGTACAGCCGCAACAAAACCGGAGTAGGTAAAAGGATTTTCAAAATGGCTCCATTGCATCACCATTACCAAAAATTGGGATTACACGAGAGTAAGATCGTTGCCCGATTTTGGATCATAGGAATCCTATTGGCCGTATTGTCCATTGTAACCCTAAAAATCAGATAATGAGCGAAAAGATTGTCATTTTGGGTGCAGGAGAAAGCGGATGCGGAACAGCATTACTGGCCAAAAAACAGGGTTTTCAGGTTTTTGTTTCGGATCAGGGCAGCATATCACAGTCTGCAAAAAACATATTTGATACTTTGGAGATTGAATGGGAGGAAGAGACGCACACCCTATCCAAAATGAAGGATGCCCAATACATCATGAAAAGCCCTGGAATTCGGGCCCAGACCCCCTTGGTACAATCCCTTGAAGCCATAGATATTCCTGTGATTTCTGAGATTGAATTTGCTTCCAAATATACCAAGGCCACCCTTATCGGTATTACAGGAAGCAACGGTAAAACCACCACGGCCATGATGACTTATAAGATACTGGATGATGCCGGATTTGATGTGGCACTGGCGGGAAATATAGGAAACAGTTTTGCCAAAGAAGTTGCTGAAAACGAACGTCAATTTTACGTTTTGGAAATCAGTAGTTTTCAACTGGACAACATCGTCAATTTTGCCCCGCACATAGGTGTGATTACCAATATTACCCCCGACCATTTGGATCGGTATGGTGACGATTTTACAGCCTATCTAAAATCAAAACTGCGCATCAACGAAAATCAAACCCAACGCGATTTTTTGCTCTTCAATGGGGAAGATCCTCAATTGAGTACCGCCGTTCAAAACATCAATACCAAAGTGACATTACACGAATTTGGCACCTTAAATAAAAATATTAACACCACCTATATAGAAAACGATAACATCCTAATTGAAACCAAAAAAAACAAGACCATGATTAACACAATGGAATTTCCTTTAAAAGGAAGACACAATCTCCTCAATGCGATGGCCGCTTCAACGGTTGCCCATTTACTTGATGTGAGTAAAGAAACCATCCGGGAAAGTTTGCTCAATTTCAAGGGGGCACCCCACCGACTGGAACCGGTTTTAAAGATTCAAAACATCAGATACATCAACGACTCAAAAGCGACCAATGTCAATGCAGTATATTTTGCTCTGGAAAGCATGAGTGCACCCACCGTATGGATCGTTGGTGGGGTAGATAAAGGCAACGACTATGAAATGCTCTATCCTTTGGTCAGAGAAAAAGTAAAAGCCATCATCTGCTTGGGGGTTGACAATCAAAAAATCATTAATGCTTTCCAATCCATTACCGACCTTATGGTTGAGACACAATCCATGAAGGAAGCAGTGTTGATCGCAAAAAAAATTGCTGAAAAAAATGACAATGTTTTGCTTTCTCCGGCCTGTGCCAGTTTTGATCTATTTCAAAATTACGAGGACAGGGGAGACCAATTCAAACAAGCGGTTAGAGAATTGTAGAACCACAAAATGAATAATACGAAAAACATCATACTGGGTGATCGGGTACTTTGGGTAGCCTTGGCTTTGCTTTCTATTTTTTCATTTCTTCCTGTATTCAGTGCCAGCTCTAATTTGACCTATGTAGTAGGTCAAGGAACTCCGTGGAGTCATCTGCTAAAACATTTTATTGTCTTGCTTTTTGGTTTTGGTCTGATGTATGGCCTTCACAAAATTCCTTACCAGTATTTTAAGGGCATTTCTATACTGGCCCTACCCTTGATTATTTTGTTGTTGATTTACACCGCCTCTCAGGGAAATCTTATTGCCGGTGCCAATGCCAACCGATGGATCAGGATACCCATTGTAGGTTTAAGTTTTCAGACTTCTACTTTAGCCTCCATACTTCTATTGGCCTATGTGGCACATCTCATGTCCAAAGACAACCCCAAGCTGTATCGGTTAAAAACATCCATACTGCCCCTTTGGCTCCCTGTTTTTCTTGTAATATTACTGATTTTACCGGCCAATTTATCTACCTCGGCATTGTTGTTCTTTATGGTGCTCATTTTGGTCTTTCTGGGTGGATACCCCATCAGGTACCTTTTGGGGATGTTGGGCATGGGTCTGTTAATGGCCCTGCTTTTTGTGTTGATTGCCAAGGCTTATCCAGATTGGGTTCCCAATAGGATAGATACATGGA
>CAJXEG010000029.1 GCA_913052425.1 uncultured Flavobacteriaceae bacterium
GAAAACAATCTCGATTATTTTTCAAATTCCAGTACTGACAATCCCCTTTTTACCGATGTTACCTCCAAATTGGATCGACTCAATTCTGAAATCGAAAAGCACAAAGAACAACTGGTTGGTTTGAGAAAACTAAAAAGGGAAATGACTGCCAGAAATACATCAGTTGAAGAGGAGACCGTTGAAGGTGAGGAAGAAGAGGGAGAAACAGAGGCCTAGATCAGTCTGTTTTTTTTGCCTCCTGCCATAAGATCTCCATTTCTTCAATACTCAACTCACTGACTTTTCTTTGAGATTTTTTGGCTTTTTCCTCAATGTAGTTAAAACGTTTGATGAATTTTTTGTTGGTGCGTTCCAACGCATTTTCGGGATTAACCTTGAGGAAGCGTGCATAATTGACCAATGAAAACATCACATCGCCAAGTTCTGCCTCCATTTTTTTTGAATCTCCTGCATCGATTTCAGTCCTGAGTTCGTCCAACTCCTCTTTGACCTTTTCTAATACGGCTTCCTTTTGATCCCAGTCAAAACCTACACCAGAAACCTTATCCTGAATTCGATAGGCCTTAACCAAAGCAGGGAGGCTTTTGGGAACTCCTTCCAAAACGCTTTTCTTTCCCTCTTTCAACTTGATATCTTCCCAGTTTTTGACCACTTGGTCTGCATCTTCCACATCGGTTTCACCATAGATGTGTGGATGTCGGTGGATCAGTTTATCGGAGATTTGATTCGCAACATCGGCTATATCAAAAGCCTTTTTTTCACTGCCTATTTTGGAATAAAAAACAATATGAAGGAGAAGATCCCCAAGCTCCTTTTTGATTTCCTCCAAATCATTGTCCAAAATGGCATCTCCCAATTCATAGGTCTCCTCTATGGTCAAATGGCGAAGGGTCTCAAAAGTCTGTTTGCGATCCCAGGGACATTTTTCCCTAAGTTCATCCATAATATCAAGCAAACGCTCGAAAGCCTGAAGTTGTGCTGTTCGCGATCCCATCTACACTTCCTCCGTATCGGAAGGTTTATCCTCCTTTGGCAGGTCAAATTTTAATTCGTTTGAATCCAACAACAGGTTGTACCACTGTATGATTTTTTTGATGTCACTGGCATAGACACGGTCTTCATCATAGTCTTGAAAAACCTCAAAAAAATAAGACTCCAATTCCTCTTTGGAAGCTTTGGGTTTTACCCGGGCGGGTTGGCCTTTTTCCAACTGAAACATTCGCTCAAAAATGTCACTTAAAGGCATTTCATCCTTTAATCCAAACACCCTGATTTCTGACAATACATTGATTTGTTGTCCCAAGTTGGTGACAATTTTCTTTTGGTCGGTCAGTGAGGTCGCGATCACTCCCGATCGGGTTTGAGCAACCATTCGAAACAGTCCGGGTTTACCCGCAATGGTTAATACTTTATCTAGATTAGATTCGCTCATTTTCTTATTTTTTTGGCCGAAAAACGCATTTTGTAATCGGGATTTATATTGCCTTTACTGATGTTATTCAATTTACCCTTTAATAATCTTTTTTTCAATGGACTGAGTTTATCGGTAAACAATATGCCCTCAATATGGTCATATTCGTGTTGAACGACTCGAGCGGCCAAACCATTCAAGGTCAACGTTTGTTCTTTTAATTGCTCATCCAAAAACTGTATGGTGATTTCCTCCTTACGGGAAACGTCTTCTCTAATGTTGGGGATACTCAAACAACCCTCGGTAAATTCCCATTCCTTACCGGTCTCGGCTATCATCGTAGGATTGATAAAAATCTGCTTAAAATCTTTTAAAAATTCAACCTCCTCCGGACTTAATTCCTCATCTTGAGCAAAGGGAGAGGCATCAATCACAAACAGTCGAATGGATTCTCCGATTTGTGGAGCGGCCAGACCTACCCCATTTGCATTGTACATAGTTTCCCACATATCGGCAATCAGCTTCTCCAAATTGGCACCCTCGGTATCCACAGCAGAAGCCTTTACTTTTAAAACATTAGAACCATATGCCACTATCGGTAAAATCATAATACTGGTTTAGAATTTGATGTCAAATATGATTGTAAAATTAAGGTTGCACTTATTTCGTCAATGACTCCCTTGTCTTTTCTTGTCTTCTTCTTCGCCCCTATTTGAATGAGACTGTTAAAAGCCATTTTTGACGTAAATCGCTCGTCTTGGCGGACAACCATCACCTTTGGAAATGACTTTTTTAATTGACGAATAAAAAGCAGGATGTCCTTCTCTACCTCAGATTGGTTACCGTCTTTCTGTTTGGGTTGTCCAACAACAAACTTTTCAACCGGGGTTTCTTTTTGATAATCACCAAGGAAGGAAAGAGCGTTTTGGGTCGCTACAGTGGTCAATCCACTGGCAATGATTTGTCCGGAATCGGTATGTGCCAATCCCGTTCGTTTTTTTCCGAAATCAATTCCTATCAAGACCCCCATTATGTTTGCAAATATACTTTTTTTGAGAAGACAATTATGGCGATTAAAACTACTGAATTGAGTATTTTTGAAAAAAAATAATATGCAAAGTATCATAGAGTCAGCATGGGAAGATCGATCACTACTCGAAAAAAGTGAAACCCAGGAGGCCATAAGAGAAGTCATCAATCAATTAGACACCGGAAAATTGCGAGTGGCCAGTCCTACCGATGGGGGTTGGCAGGTCAACGAATGGGTCAAAAAAGCAGTAGTGCTCTACTTTCCCATCCAAAAGATGGAGACTTTGGAAGCTGGCCCCATGGAATTTCACGACAAAATGCCTCTAAAAAGAGGGTATAAAGAAAAAGGAATTCGGGTCGTTCCTCATGCCATTGCCCGACACGGAGCCTATATTTCCGGTGGGGTCATTCTCATGCCCAGCTATGTGAATATCGGTGCCTATGTTGATGCAGGAACCATGGTGGATACCTGGGCAACTGTGGGCAGTTGTGCTCAAATCGGAAAAAATGTACACCTCAGTGGTGGTGTGGGTATCGGAGGTGTTTTGGAACCCCTTCAGGCCGCACCGGTAATCGTAGAGGACAATGCTTTTATTGGATCAAGGTGTATCGTGGTAGAGGGAGCCAGAGTTGGAAAAGAAGCTGTATTGGGTGCCAATGTGGTCATCACCGCCTCCACCAAAGTTATTGATGTTTCGGGAGAAAGCCCGGTCGAATACCGTGGAGAGGTTCCCGAAAGATCGGTGGTCATTCCCGGAAGTTACACCAAAACTTTTTCCGCAGGAGACTATCAGGTACCTTGTGCTTTGATCATTGGTCAAAGAAAAGAAAGCACCGATAAAAAAACCTCCTTGAACAACGCACTGAGAGAACATGATGTAGCCGTTTAGGATCTTTAAGATATGCCCGATCTCTCTATTGTTATTGTCAACTACCGTTCCTGGTCTAAACTGGAGGGCTGCTTATTGAGTCTTGACCATCAAAGGGAAAAGGCAGAGAAGGTAATTGTGGTAGACAATCGCTCCGACGATGGAGTGCTCGAAAGTTTTATGGAAAAATTCCCTTGGGTAGAGTGGATTAAAAATAACACCAACGCAGGTTTTGCTGCGGCCTGTAATCTGGGAGCCCAAAATGTCTCAAACCGATGGATGTTGTTTCTTAATCCCGATACGCGACTCCCCAAATACTGTTTGCAGACTTTGATCCCCTATTGTGATCAACATCCCGACTTTCATTTGATCACCATCAAACAATTGAGTGAAAGTGGAAAAAATACCCATCCCTATGGTATTTTTCCCAATGTGTGGAACAGTGCGGGACTACTGCGATCTCTGGAACGATTGATTTTGCATCCCGACCAAACCAAAAAGGCAATGGCGAAAAACCCCATCGCCTTTCCGCATTGGATTTCCGGTTCCTTTGTTTTACTGCGCAAGGAAGATTTTGATCTTATTGGGGGTTGGGACGATAGGTTTTGGATGTATTGCGAAGACATAGATTTATCCAAAAGGGCTGCAGATAAAAAACTCAGTAGGGTGCTACTCAACGAATGGGAATGCCTGCACTCTCATGGGGTTTCATCCAGAAGTAATTTAAAAACCAAAATAAAGACCAAAGCAGCCGTCATTAAATCCACCCACATTTATTACGAAAAGCATTTTTTAGGAAATAATAAAAAATGGGCACATCGATGGTTAAAATTCCACAAGACAGTTGAATTGTATTTGTTGAGTTATTTCGACTACTCCAAAAGAGAAATCCTAAAAGTATTAATCCCTTTTTGGCGTGAATTGTTTTCTAAGGAATTTTAATATTGATCAAGCTGAGAGAAAGCCCTATTTTTGTGTCATCAATGGAAGAGATCATCAAAATGCTGGAAGCCGGAAAGCTACTCCTCGCCCCTACCGACACCATATGGGGCATACTCTGTGACGCCACCAACCCCCGTGCGGTGGACAAAGTCTATGATTTAAAAAAAAGACCCGATAGCAAAGCCATGGTATGCATGGTAGCTGATCTGGAGATGCTCCAAAAACACATCGATGATTTACCCGAAAAAATCGATCATTACATCAATGACCAAAGACCAACTTCTGTGATTTACAACAATCCCAAAGGCATTGCACCAAATGCTATTGCTCAGGAGAATACGGTAGCCATCAGAATCGTAAACCATCACTTTTGCACCCCCTTGATCAAGGCGTTTGGAAAACCCTTGATTTCTACATCGGCCAACATCAGCGGCGCCCTACACCCTCAGAAATTCTCAGATATTTCCCAGGAAATTCTAATTGGAGTTGACCATATTATTGAGACCGACACAGACAAAGTCAACCCACAGCCATCACGAATCATAAAAATTGAACCTTCAGGGAAAATCTCCCTTTTGAGGGCCTGATCATGTTAAACAAAGACTTCCATACTGTTCTTGATAAAGAAGTGTTTCAAACATTGGCCCGCTGTGTGGACAATTTGTCTTTGGAGTGCTACTTGGTAGGGGGCTTTGTACGTGACCATTTGCTCGGCAGGGGAAAAGCCAAAGACATTGACATCGTAGCTGTAGGGTCGGGTATCGAACTGGCCAAAGCCGTTCAAAAAGAGTTGCCTGGAGCAAAACCCGTACAAGTTTTTAAATCCTATGGCACTGCCATGGTACAATGGCGGGATATCAGTCTGGAATTTGTAGGCGCAAGAAAAGAATCCTATTCAAAAGACAGTAGAAATCCAAAAGTCTCACAAGGAACTTTAGAGGACGACCAAAACCGCAGAGATTTTACCATCAACACCCTTGCCGTAAGCCTGAATGCAAAAGACAAAGGAATACTGGTCGATCCCTTTAACGGTTTGGAAGACCTCCAAAATGGCATCATCAGAACCCCTTTGGAACCGGGTATCACCTATTCCGATGACCCCCTGCGCATGCTCCGCGCCATAAGGTTCGCAGCCCAGTTAAATTTTAAAATTGAAGATCAATCCCTAAAAGCGATCCGAGAAAATGCCCATCGCATTGCGATCATCTCCAAAGAGCGTATCGTAGAGGAACTGCACAAAATAATGCTTACACCTGAACCCTCCCATGGATTTCTGATGCTGGAACAAAATGGCCTGTTAGAACGCATACTCCCTGAACTGATCCAACTCAAAGGAATAGATGAAATTGAAGGCCAACGCCATAAAGACAATTTCTACCACACCCTTGAGGTGGTCGACAACATTTGCCATCATACAGAGAACCTTTGGCTCCGCTGGGCGGCACTGTTACATGATATTGGGAAGGCCCCGACCAAAAAATTCCACCCCAAAATCGGCTGGACCTTCCACGGGCACGAGTTTGTAGGCTCCAAAATGGTGTACAAACTCTTCAAACGCTTAAAAATGCCCCTGAACGAAAAAATGAAATACGTTCAAAAACTGGTAATAATGAGTTCCAGGCCCATTATCATTGCAGAAGAGATCGTTACCGATGCTGCCGTAAGGCGATTGGTTTTTGATGCAGGCGAAATTTTAGAAGATTTGATCACCCTTTGCGAAGCTGATATTACTACCAAAAACCCCGCACGATTCAAAAGCTATCACAATAATTTTAAGCTTGTAAGGCAAAAAATCAAAGAAGTCGAGGAAAGAGACCGAGTTAGAAATTTTCAACCGCCTGTAACCGGAGAAATGATCATGAATCATTTTAATTTAAGACCTTGCAAAGAAATAGGACTCATCAAAGAAGCCATCAAAGAAGCCATATTGGAAGGCGAGATTCCCAATGAATACGACGCCGCCTTTGCCTTGATGATAAAAAAAGGAACAGAAATAGGACTAGAAGCCCATGGAGAATAGTTTTATAAGATCGGTTAAGATCAGTCTGATCTTGGTTTATTTGGTCATTGCGGCCGGATCCATTGTCAGAATGACCGGAAGCGGTATGGGTTGCCCCGATTGGCCCAAATGTTTTGGCTATTGGATTCCCCCAACCGAAAGGACTCAACTGGACTGGAAACCCGATCATCAATACACCAAAGGACAAGTCATTATTCTGAAAGAGGAACTCAGGGTCGCCAATAGAGACTTTAAGTCTTCCATTAAATTTAAAGACGACAATTGGGACTTCTACACCCAGCACGACTATGCCCTGTTTAATCCATACCACACTTGGATTGAATATCTGAATCGCTTGTTAGGTGCCCTGGCCGGGTTGGCCGTTTTGATCATGACGGTTTTTTCCTTTTGGAGTTGGAAAAAAAACATCACCTATCCCATCGTTTCCATTTTGATTCTTTTGGGAATGGGATTCCAAGCCTGGTTGGGAAAAACTGTTGTTGATTCTAATCTGGCCCCTTATCGTATAAGTCTTCATATGGGTATGGCCCTGTTGATCTTACTGGGACTGGTCTTTTTACTTTTTACCGGTCAAAGAAAGGCGTTCTCCATTCCTGGAAATACTGCTTTAAAATCATGGGCTTGGTTTGCCGTGTTGTTGACCCTATTCCAAATTGGGCTGGGAACCCAAGTCCGTCAATTTGTCGATTTACAAATGCATGAAACTCCCGGACAATGGCTCGACACTGCCCCCATCAAATTTTATGTTCACCGAACTTTATCACTGCTGGTTTTGGGAGTACACCTAATGATCTTTTGGATGTTGCGAAAAATGAAACTTAATGTCAAAATCTTTAATCAAATTTTGGGATTGATCGGATTGGAGATATTTACCGGCATATTAATGTTTTATCTCGATTTCCCATTCAGCTCTCAACCTTTACATTTAATCATCGCGGCCCTGCTTTTCGGGGCACAATCTTTTTTTATATTACAATTGATGTCAAACAGAAAGTCCTATGATCTATAGAATGCGAGCAATTTTGGACACCGAAACCGATGTGATCCGAGATTTTGAAATTGAAGCCACCGCTACACTAGAAGAGCTGCACGATGCGGTCTCACAGTCCTTTGGTTTTGCCGGAAACGAAATGGCCTCCTTTTACCGTTCCGACGAAAATTGGGCCCAGGGAGACGAACTGCCTTTGGTCGATATGGGGGTAGGGGAAAAGCCCCTCAATGAAAAACCCCTCAACAAAGTTTTATCGGAAAATGAAAACCGCCTGATCTACGTTTACGATTTCCTCAACCTCTGGACGTTTTTCGTCGAATTGATGGAAACGGCCGAAAAAGACCACCTCAAAGGTTATCCAAGTCTGATTTTTTCCCATGGTGAAGTACCCGAAACCCCTCCCGATAAAGATTTTGTCGCTCAAGAAGGCGTTGATGAGAATCTGATTGATCAGGAGGATGACTTGGAAGAAGATGAGTTTGACGGGGATCAATTTTATTAGAGCAAGTCTCCCAGACTAACATTTTGGTAATTCCTTCGCATATAATCAAATGAGGCCTGCATCAGCTCCCCCATGGATTTACTTTTTGTAAAGGCATCGTCTTTGGTAAAAACAAAAATTTCATTTTTGAGTTTTTCGAGATTTTCCGGAATGGACAAAGGATCTTTCTTCATGATGTTCACCAAAAAATCAATTCGATTACCCGAATTGATCAATCGGCGCGAAACGATGGAACGTTCCTCAATTTTGTATTGGATGATCGACTCGTGATTCAGCTTGTCCTTGACCACCAACATCAATGGATAATTCTCCTTGAAGAATTGGGGACGATAGACTGAAAGTTTCCCCTCAAAGCATTGTTGGTCAAAATCTATGGCCCTGATCTTGTAGATCACATGATCGAAATCGTGAATGGGGATCACCACGTAATTGTAGGCCCGCATATCTCCCAGTAAGCGTACCATACATCGCTCATTGAACTTGACGTACTCTTTGGCAATTTGTGCTTTTTCAGCTGCGCTACAATGGGGTAGGTACTCCTTGATAAATACATCCCCCGGAATGCCTGCAATATGTTCCTCGATCAAAGTATCGTGATTGACCATATAATTGAGGTTGTAGGGCGAAAGGGTATGTTCAAACTCCAAACCGTACACCCGGGAAGCATCGGTTTTCTTTACATAGAAATAGGTAAAGTTATCGTTCAGAACATTTCGAATTTTAATCCGAAAAGGTTTTGAATTGCCAAAGGTACAGTAGTCTATTGCGTCAATATTCAGATCCGGTAAAGAGGAGTCACCACCATCGGAATGCAGTTGGGTGTAAATCGTTTTTAGAGCGTGATCTATTTCCTCCCGATCAGAATCGGAATAGTAAACCCTTACCCATAGGGTATCCTGATCATATTTGTCATAAACGATCACGGAGCCAGAAAATCGCAACAAGTCCTCATAACAGATCGAAGACTCCATCCAACGATCGTACTTTTTTAAAAAATGCATCAAATCATCGGATATGCGAAAAAAAGGCTTTTTTTTGGAAATCAATTTCTCCTCCACTCTCCTGTTTTTTTTCAAAAATACCTCTTTTTCCGCATTGTGTTTCTATAATCGCTTAATAAGGTAAAACAATGGTATAAAATTGGGGAACGGTGATTTAAGCTTTAATTTTGCAAAATGGAATTCAAACTGGAGTCCCCCTTTTCACCCACCGGAGACCAACCGGAAGCCATCCGTCAGATCGCCACGGGTTTTTCCCAAGGGGAAAAATACGTCACCTTGCAAGGGGTTACCGGCTCCGGTAAAACCTTTACAGTGGCCAATGCAGTGCAGGAATTACAACGTCCTACATTGGTCTTGGCCCACAACAAAACCCTGGCCGCTCAGCTCTATTCCGAGTTCAAACAGTTTTTCCCTAACAATGCCGTTGAGTATTTTGTTTCCTATTACGATTACTACCAACCAGAAGCCTATATCCCAACCAGCGGCTTGTATATTGAAAAGGACCTGTCCATCAATGAAGAAATTGAAAAGCTCCGTTTGAGTACCACTTCCTCCCTACTATCCGGAAGAAGGGATGTTTTGGTAGTCGCCTCTGTCTCTTGTCTCTATGGTATTGGGAATCCGGTTGAGTTTCAGAAAAATGTCATTGCTATCGAAAAAGGGGAAGTCATTTCGAGAACCCAACTCTTGCATCGATTGGTACAAAGTCTTTATTCACGGACAACAGGAGAGTTTAACCGAGGAAACTTTAGGGTCAACGGTGACATCATTGACATCTTTCCCGGCTATGCAGACATGGCCTTTAAAATCCATTTTTTTGGCGATGAAATTGAAGAAATTGAATCTTTTGACCCCATAGAAAACCAACTTTTGGAAAAATTTGATCGGGTGACCCTTTTTCCCGCCAATATGTTTGTTACCTCTCCCGACATTCTACAGAACGCCATCACGCAAATTCAAGATGACTTAGTAAAACAGGTAGACTATTTCAATGCCAACGGTAGTTTTTTGGAAGCCAAGCGATTGCATGAACGCACCGAATTTGACCTGGAGATGATCCGTGAATTGGGCTATTGTTCCGGAATTGAGAATTATTCCCGCTATTTAGACGGTAGAGAACCCGGAACCCGGCCTTTTTGTTTACTGGATTATTTTCCGGACGATTATTTGATGGTAGTGGACGAAAGCCATGTAACCATTTCACAGGTACATGCCATGTATGGAGGCGACCGAAGTCGAAAGGAAAACCTCGTCAATTACGGCTTCCGATTGCCTGCTGCCATGGACAACCGACCCTTAAAATTTGAAGAATTTGAAGCCTTGCAAAATCAAGTACTCTATGTGAGTGCGACTCCAGCAGACTATGAACTCAAACAAACCGAAGGGGTATATGTGGAACAGATCATTCGACCCACCGGACTGCTGGATCCGGAAATAGAGATCCGGCCCAGTTTGAATCAAATCGACGATCTGATAGAGGAAATACAAGTCAGGGTAGAAAAGGACGAGCGGACGCTGGTGACCACACTGACCAAAAGAATGGCAGAGGAATTGACCAAATATTTTGCACGGGTCAACATTCGTTGTCGATACATCCACAGTGATGTGGACACCCTGGAACGGGTAGAGATCATGCAAGACCTGCGTAAAGGGTTATTTGACGTATTGGTTGGAGTCAACCTATTGAGGGAGGGATTGGACCTACCGGAAGTGTCTTTGGTGGCCATTTTGGATGCAGACAAAGAAGGTTTTTTAAGAAGTCACCGTTCTTTGACACAAACCGTAGGTCGGGCAGCGCGAAATGTCAATGGAAAGGCCATCATGTATGCCGATAACATCACCAAAAGTATGCAAAAAACTATCGATGAAACCCTTTACCGCAGGGACAAACAACAGACCTATAACCTTAAAAACAGGATCACACCCACCGCCCTAAATAAGTCATTGGACAATGCTTTGTCCAAAAATTCGGTTGCCACCTATGCTCAGGAATTGAGTGATCGAAAAGCCGCCGAAGCCAAAAACCGCTATTTGAGTAAAGATGAAGTAGAAAAGAAAATCCGCGAATCCAGAAAGGCTATGGAAGCTGCCGCCAAAGAATTGGACTTTATTGAGGCTGCAAGACTAAGAGACGAGATCAAATCTTTGCAGAACCAACTACAATAAAAAAAGGCTCAATCGACCTCCGAGCCTTTTTGCACTAAAACAAAATTAATTCATTTACTTAATGGAAATCAATTTTTTAGGTTGAGGCAAAGCCTCTGCTTTTTTGGGAAGACTGACCGTCAATATCCCCTCTTTGTAACTCGCACTGATCTTATCAGCAGATATGGTTTCCGGAATGTTGAATGATCTCTTAAAAGAGCTGTAACCAAACTCCTTACGAGTAAAACTGTCGTCTTTTTCGGTAGATTTTGTCTCGGTTTCAGAGGAGATGGTCAATACACCCTCATCCAACTCGATTGTAAAATCACTTTTTTTCTT
>CAJXEG010000030.1 GCA_913052425.1 uncultured Flavobacteriaceae bacterium
CCGCGATTTACAAAAGCGATTTAACATATCGCTGGTTTATCCGACCGCATACAAGACGGTAAAGGACACTACCAATTTTGTTTGGATTCAAAAAGACATCCCCAAAGGACATATGAATTTGATCGCCTACAGCCTTCCATTTTCAGGATTGAAGGGAAATGTAAAAAAACGCATCCCCAAAATCAGGGATTCCATAGGAAAAGCCTATATACCCGGTAGGCTCAAAGGTTCATATATGATCACCGAAAAGGCTTACCGCCCCTATTACTATAAGACCCAAAAGCAGGGTAGGTTAACCTATTTGACCAAAGGAACTTGGGAAGTTGCCAATGATTTTATGGCAGGACCTTTTGTGAACTACATGATAAAAGACACCCTAAGAAAGAGATGGATGGTGATCGAGGGCTTTGTTTTTGCACCTGCCTCTAGCAAAAGGGATCAGATGTTCGAACTCAATACCATTTTAGATGCAGTAGCTTTTGAGTAGACTACTTCTTGTCTATTTTTGAGTCAGAACTATCCTCGTCTTCTTTGGTAGCGTTTTTAAATTCTTTGATACCGCTTCCCAACCCCCTCATCAATTCTGGAATTTTTCTCCCGCCGAACAACAAAAGGACAACAACGACAATGAGAATGATTTGTGGTGCACCGATCATGCCTAAAAAGTAGATCATTGAATACATGGTTTTTAATTTTAATCAAATGTAAATAATTATTCGATGTAATCTAAATTTCTTTACTTGGCCAACAATTTATTTTTAAGGGTAAACACTATCTTTGTTTCTGATGGCAAAAGAGAAAAACAACAAACGTCTTTGGATTCAAAACTTATTGAATCGTTATCGAATGGTGGTTATCAATGAAACCACCTTTGAAGAAAAATTTTTTATTAGAATTTCTCAATTTAACATCATTGTATTGGTTCTACTGTTTGTTACCCTTACTGCCATAGGATCTTTTTTCTTGGTAGCCTACACCCCGCTTAAGGAATTTATCCCGGGCTATACCAGCTTAACGATCAGAAAAGAGGCCATTAGAAACAGTTTTTTACTGGATTCTCTCACCCTTGAATTTGAAAAACAAGACCGTTTTATAAGCTCCATCAAAAGTGCTTTAACCGGAGAGATCAATTGGGAAGAAAATTCTTTACTCGATGATCAAAGTCAGTCGCCAGAGGTGCTCAATTCGGACAATGCAATGTCTGAGGCAGATTCCTTGTTGCGATTAGAAGTCATACAAGAAGACAAATACAATGTAATTCCCAATGACCTGAGCAAAGTAAAGTATCTCCTTTATCCTCCGGCTGTTGGCCCCATTTCTCAGAAGTATGATGCAGATAAAAGGCACTTTGCTGTAGATATTGCTCTGAAAGAGAATGCTCCGATTATGGCTGTTGCCCACGGAACGGTTATCTTTTCCGAATGGACTGCCGAAACAGGACACGTGATCATCGTCAAACACGATTATGGGTTACTGTCTGTATACAAACACAACTCCTCTTTGGAAAAATATCAGGGGGACTTGGTTAGAGCGGGAGAAGTAATTGCCAAGGCGGGTGATACAGGAGAACTGTCCACAGGCTGGCACCTTCATTTTGAACTTTGGATCAATGGATTTTCAGCAGATCCCACCGATTTTATTGACTTTTCGCAGGCCTTATGATAAAAAAATTCGCAGCAAAAATTTTTGCCAACTACATTCATAAGAAAAACCAAAAGTGGATCAACAATCCCCTTTCTGCCCAACAAAAAACATTTGATTATCTGATCCAAAAAGCCAAAACGACAGATTTTGGACAAGACCACGGATTTGATAATATCAAGGATTATAAAGATTTCCAATTTTCCGTACCGGTTCGGGATTACGAGGGACACAGGGCCTATGTCGATAAAATGCTAGAGGGCAAAAACTCCGTATTATGGCCCGGGAAACCCCTTTATTATGCCAAAACCAGTGGTACCACTTCCGGTGCCAAATACATCCCCCTCACCAAAGAGTCCATGCCCACCCACATCACGGCAGCTCGTGATGCACTGCTGAACTACATTCACGAGACAGGAAACACCGATTTTGTTAATGGCAAACAAATTTTTTTGCAAGGCAGCCCTACGCTTAACAAAAAAGACGGTAATATCATCGGGAGATTGTCGGGGATCGTTGCCCATTATGTGCCCAAATACCTACAAAAAAACAGGATGCCTTCTTGGGACACAAACTGCATAGATGACTGGGAAACCAAGGTGGATGCCATCGTAGTGGAAACCTTGCCGGAAAATATGAGCTTAATTGCGGGGATCCCCTCATGGGTGCAAATGTATTTTGAGAAACTGATAGAGCAAACGGGTAAGGCCGTGGGTAAAACATTTCCCAACTTCTCCCTTTTCGTTTATGGAGGGGTCAACTATGAGCCCTACCGTCCCATGTTTGAAAAACTCATTGGCAGAAAAGTAGACAGTGTAGAACTTTTTCCCGCATCCGAAGGGTTTTTTGCCTACCAAGACCAACAAGGAGATAAGGGGTTGCTGTTGTTGTTGAATAATGAGATCTTTTATGAATTCATCAAAGCCGATGAATTTGGGGAGCAAAACCCCAAAAGGTACACATTGGGAGAAGTCGCATTAGGGGTCAACTATGTTTTGATCCTTTCCACCAGTGCTGGCTTGTGGGCCTACAATATAGGCGACACGGTTCGTTTTGTTTCCCTGGAACCCTATCGCTTGGTGGTCACGGGCAGAATCAAACACTTTATATCTGCATTTGGAGAACACGTGATCGGAAAAGAAGTAGAAACGGCCATGCAAGAGGCTTGTCAAGACAGTCAGGTGCAAGTCAAAGAATTTACCGTAGCCCCACAAATTGATCCGCAAGAGGGGCTTCCATTCCACCATTGGTTTATCGAATTTGAAAACCCACCCCAAAACATGGAGGATTTTGCTCAAAAACTCGATCAATCCATGCAGGAACAAAATGTGTATTACGAAGACCTGTTAAAAGGGAGTGTTTTGAGAACCTTAGTCATCAGTTCCGTTGCCGATGGAGGTTTTCAACAATACATGAAAAGCATTGGAAAGCTTGGAGGACAAAACAAAGTCCCCCGTTTGTCCAATGACAGAAAAATTGTCGACAAACTCCCCTTAAAGTAATCCATGTACGCCAACAATTCCCATCATAAGCGATTTCAAAAGACCCTTGATTTTTTGAATCAACACATTGATCAGGGCACATCCATACTGGATTTGGGGGTAGAAAACCCACTGTCGGAATTGATGAAAGCCCATGGCCATAAAGTAGAAAACACCCAAGGGGAAGACTTGGACGAAAATCAGAAGGTATTGGTCAATTCCAAGGCCGAAGTGGTCACCGCTTTTGAAATATTGGAACATTTGCTTTCCCCTTATCAAGTTTTAAAAAGCATAAAAGCCCAAAAATTATTGGTCAGCGTTCCTTTAAAACTTTGGTTTTCAAGCGCTTATCGAAGTAAAACCGATCTGAGAGACCGTCACTTTCACGAATTTGAAGATTGGCAGTTCGATTGGCTTTTGGAGAAAACAGGCTGGAAAATTGTAGCAAGCGAAAAATGGATCAATCCACCGGAATCATTTGGAGTCCGATCCTTGTTGAGGTACTTTACCCCCAGGCACTATATCGTTTATGCAGAAAAAACTAACGCATAAATCTTGAAAATTTACATTGTCATACCGGCCCATAACGAGGAAGATTACATTACAAAAACCCTTGAGTCGCTGGTCAATCAGCAGTTGAAACCTGCTCAAGTGGTGGTGGTCAATGACAATTCTACCGATCGAACAGCAGAAATCGTCAATGATCTCACCCAACAATACGCTTGGATACAGCAGGTTCACAAAAAATCATCGGAGGAACATCTCCCCGGAGCAAAAATTGTAGAAGCTTTTTATGAAGGCTATGGGGTATTGGATGAGGATTATGACATCATCTGCAAGTACGATGCAGACATGGTTTTCGAGCCAAACTATCTGCTAAAGCTATCACAGCACTTTAAAGAAAACAACCGATTGGGCATGGCTGCGGGGCAGTGCTATATTAAAAAGGGCGATCAATGGGCAGTGGAAAACCTCAACAAAGAGGATCACATCAGAGGATCACTAAAGGCCTATCGAAAAGCGTGTTTTCTGGAAATGGGCAAAATCGCCAAATCGATTGGTTGGGATACGCTGGATGAGTTGATGGCTCAATATCATGGATGGGAGTTAAAAGTAGACCCTACGCTTAAAGTAAAACACCTGAAACCTACAGGTTTTAATTACAGTCCTGGCGCTGCTCGGCTACAAGGCGTAGCCACCTATCGCATGAGATTGGGTCTGATTTTGACCCTGATCATTGGATTAAAAAGGGCTTGGGTCAAGCGTGAAGCAAGAATTTTTTTCAGCTATATCAAAGGATTTTTGGAAGCCAAAAGAAAGGGCATCCCGTTTATTGTCGACCCAAAACAGGGGAAGTTCCTGAGAAACTTTAGATGGAAAGGGATTTTTCAAAGGTTTAAATCAAAATAAGACACACTTAAGTATATTTGTTCCCGATGAAACCCTCATGGAGGGATTTAAACCGCCAAGATAAATTCCTCAACAAAAGGAAAGAAATAAATATCAGCGAATTAACAAAGACCTAAACGTGTGAAAAAATTGAATATACTGGTATTGGGCAGCGGAGGTAGAGAACACACCTTTTGTTGGAAACTCGCCCAAAGCAAAACGATCGATCAACTTTTTGTAGCACCCGGAAACGCCGGTACAGCTTTATTGGCCACCAACCTTGACATAGGCGTTAACGACTTTGACGCTCTGAAAAATGCAGTCATTCAAAACAACATAGACCTTGTGGTGGTCGGCCCTGAAGATCCATTGGTCAATGGCATCCACGATTTCTTTCTCGATGACCCTCAATTGAAGAACATTCCCCTTATCGGGCCGCAAAAGCTGGGGGCTACACTAGAAGGGAGCAAAGAGTTTGCCAAGGCCTTTATGAGTCGACACAACATACCCACGGCTCAATACGGAAGTTTTACCCCCGAAAAGATACAAGAAGGCTACGCCTTTTTAGAGCAAATGAAATCCCCTTACGTACTTAAAGCAGATGGTTTAGCCGCAGGCAAAGGAGTTCTCATTATCAATGACTTAGAAACAGCCAAAAAAGAGCTTTCTAACATGCTTTTAGACCAAAAATTTGGAAAGGCTTCTTCCAAGGTCGTTATCGAAGAATTTTTGAGCGGGATAGAACTGTCCTGCTTTGTTTTGACCGATGGTTTAAACTATGTCACTTTTCCAATGGCCAAGGACTACAAGCGCATTGGCGAGGGAGATACCGGTTTGAATACTGGAGGAATGGGCGCTGTATCTCCGGTTCCTTTTGCCGATGAAAAATTCTATAAGGCCATCCAAGAAACCATCGTCCAACCTACCATAGACGGACTTAAAAAAGACAAAATCCCTTATGTTGGCTTTGTGTTTATAGGATTGATTCGGGTAGGAGATGCCCCTTATGTCATAGAATACAATGTCAGAATGGGTGATCCCGAAACCCAAGTCGTTTTGCCCAGAATAAAAAACGATCTAGCAGAAATGCTCTACGCTACAGCAACGCGCAAACTCGACCAAATTGAACTTTTGGTCGAAGACCAAAGCGCCACCACAGTGGTTGCAGTTTCCGGCGGATATCCAGAGGCCTACAAAAAAGGAAAAACAATAAAAGGCTTGCCGTCTTCATCCAACAGCACTGTATTTCACGCGGGTACAACCCTCCAAGAGGGTGAAATATTGACCAATGGCGGGCGCGTATTAGCAGTCACCTCCTTGGGGGACAACCATAAAGATGCACTATTACAGTCCTACCAACTTTTGGAAGAAATCAACTTTGAAGGGATGTACTACAGAAAAGATATCGGATTCGATCTATAAAAATGAATGCGCAGAGGGGTCTTTGTTTTCCTCTCCACTTTTGTCGAATTTCCGCAATTGGTTGATCCAATAAACGGCGGCAACAGATCCAACTGCTAAAAAAAGAAAACTCATTCCATTGGCCAACCACCAACTAAAAGGTTCTAGTTGGGTCAGTAATTGATAGGGAAGGAACAATAGGTCTTCAAACAAACTGGCAATGGCTTCGAAATTTTTTTTCATTAACGGCTCTTTAATTATATTGCAAAAGTAATAAAATCGGATATGATAGTAAAGATTTTCAAGACAATTGGTCCTAGAACCTATCTTACTTCCATATTTCTTATCATATCTACGGTTTTGTTTTCTTTTCAATTGGAGAAAAACGGAGCGCACCTCTTGGATCAATGGCCCAGGATTACTGCCAAAGTCATCCTTATGATCGCTTTCATTACGATGATTACCCTACTGGAAACCCGAATCAAAGGAAGGAAATTAGACGGCATTCACTTGATTGCTTTTCCCACGATTTTTCTCTTTTTCCCCAACTTTTACGACATAAAAACCATACCCATTCTTCAGGCAATTCTATTGACTTACGGCCAATATGTTTTTATTAAAATCCTTCATTCCAAAAAAACAGAAAAGTGGATAATGGACCTGTCCCTGATAATATCGATCATCGTACAATTCAACTATGTTTTTGCGGCTTTTTATTTGCTTCCTCTTTTTATTCTTTTCCGTAGGAGATTAAAAGACGTCAAACACCTTTTGGCTTTACTGTTGCCTGTTCTAATCATCCCTTTTACGTTCAATAGCCTTTCGATCATCTTGCCTTCCAAAACCTTTGCCCTTATAAATCCCCCTGTCCAGAGGAAGCTGTTGAACATTCAACTGCTCTCCAACGCTGATATGGTTTGGTTGATCACCTTGCTGCTTACGGTTTTGATTTGTGCCCTTCAGTTGCCACGAGGTAATAGAAAATTTTCCTATCCCGAGCTTTTTTCAGGCTTCCTTTACATGACTTTTTGGTTGTTCTTTAGCATTGCTTTTGGATTGTTGGGCCTACAAACATCCTCCGAGCGTTGGTTCATCAGCTTTATTCCCGTAGCGTATTTTTTTGGCGGATTTATCGAAAATATCAAATCGGATTCATTAAAAAATATTTTATTTACGACCCTTTTTTTGGGCATTGTGATCTTCAAACTTTTTGACCATGGAATCATATCTTTAGAATTGCCTTTTCGAAACTGAAAAAATTGGTCATCAAATTGTATCTTCGTTCCAACGAAAATTACAGACATGAGCCAAGATTCTACCAGCCAACTTTCCATTAATATCTTTAGAGAAAGCATTGATAAATACCACCTTATCGACGAGGTGGACCAAGCTTTCGAAAATCCTTATCCGGGCGATGCCTTAGAGCATTTACTCTACCGAAAAAATTGGATCGACACCGTTCAATGGCACTATGAAGACCTCATCAGAGACCCTGAGATCGACCCCGTTGAGGGAATGAAACTCAAAAGATTGATTGATGCTTCCAACCAAGACAGAACCGATACGGTAGAATACATCGACAGTTTTTTTCTCAATCAGTTCAAAGACGTAGAGGTCCAAAAGGGAGCCACAACAAACTCGGAAAGCCTTGCATGGGCTTTGGATCGTTTGTCCATTTTGGAATTGAAGATTTACCATATGGAAGAAGAGGCCAACCGAAAGGAAGCCGGTGAATCGCATCGCGAAAAATGTAACGCCAAGCTTCAAGTATTGCTCACCCAAAGAGAGGATTTAGGTTCCTCAATTGATGACCTCCTCAAAGACATCGCAAGCGGGTCAAAATACATGAAGGTTTACAAACAAATGAAAATGTACAACGACGAGGACACCAACCCCGTTTTGTACAAGGACAAATCCTAGTCATTTATGAAAGACCCTCACCTGCTGTTGATTCGACTTTCCGCCTTGGGAGATGTAGCCATGACAGTTCCGGTGATCCGTTGCTTATATAAAACCTATCCACAACTTAAAATAACTTTTGTCAGCCGACCTCATGTCGCTCCACTTTTTCAGGAGTTTAAAAACTTTAATTTCTATCCCACAGATTTCGATGGTCGGCACAAGGGCATAAAAGGTTTGTGGACACTGTTCCAAGAACTCAAAACCATTCCTTTTTCTGCTGTTGCCGATTTGCACAGCGTATTGCGAGTCTACCTACTCAAAGTCTTTTTTAGGCTGTGTGGCTTCAAGGTCAAGTCCATCGACAAAGGCCGATTGGAAAAAAAGGCGCTTACCCGAGCGAAAAATAAAAAGTTTCAACCGCTTACCCCCACCAGTTATCGCTATGCAGATGTTTTTAGAAAATTGGGTTTCCCCATTTCATTCGAACAACACGAATTTCCCGAAAAAAACGAACTCCCTCCCTCCTTATTGCCCCTCTACCAGGCCAGTGAAAAAAAATGGATAGGGATTGCTCCTTTTGCCGCGCATGCGGGAAAAATGTATCCCTTAGACCTTATGCAACAACTCATCAATTATTTACAAAAAGATCATCAGATTTTTCTTTTTGGTGCGGGAGAAAAAGAAAAGGAACGCCTTGAAGTTTGGGAAAAAGCCTACACAAATGTTTACAGCATCGCGGGAAAAATCAACCTTAGAAAACAACTCGATCTTATGGCCTATTTGGATTTGATGATCTCCATGGATTCTGCCAATGGGCATATGGCCGCCAATATGGGAACCAAGGTGCTTACCCTATGGGGAATGACCCATCCTTTTTGTGGGTTTGCTCCATTCAATCAACCTTTGGATCACGCCCTCACCTTGGACAGAACGCAATATCCTTTGATTCCCACATCAGTGTATGGAACCGATCTTCCCCAAGACTATAAGGACGCATTCAGATCTTTAGATCCTAAAACGGTTATTGAAAAAACCTTGGAATTACTAAAGCGGTAACGGACTATACATCGTCGTAATCCACCACCAAATGATTGCTGGTAGCATGTGCTTGGCAGGTCAAAACCAACCCTTCTTCGACTTCTTCATCGGTCAGGATTTGATTGGTCACCATTTCTGCCGTTCCCGATTTGACCCTCGCGATACAGCTGGAGCAAACGCCTCCTTGGCAGGAGTAGGGCACATCCAACTTATTTTGAAGAGCAGCATCCAATACACTTTTTCCTTCGGTGTTTTCAATTTTATGCGTCAGTTCATCATAGATGATTTCCAATGAAGCCCCTTCGGTTTTTCCTTCGATTTGATCTGTTTGGGTTGATGCGCTAAACAATTCAAACAGAATGGCCTCTTCTTCCACTCCATTGGTGGACAAAGTTTCCGATACGGTTTCAATCATACTTTCAGGGCCGCAGAGGTAGAACTTATCGGCAACTTCTCCCATCTGTTTTAGGGCACTTTTGGTCACGGAGGCTTCAACACGACCAAAGAGACTTCCCGCTAAATTGGCTCGGCTGAAGACCCATTGAATGGAAAGCCGTCCTTCAAACTCTTTTTCTAAACCCTTCAATTCATCGAAGAACATGCTGTCTTCGGGCGTTTTATTCCCATAAACCAAATGAAAACGATTGTCGGGGTGATCCAAAAGAGCTGTTTTTAGAATTGACATGATGGGGGTAATCCCACTACCTGCTGCAAATCCGGCTAGGCTTTGGGCTTGGGTGGAAGAGACATATTGAAAGCGCCCTTGGGGAGGTGCGACCATGATATGGTCGTCCTCATGCATTGATCGATTGGCATGGGTCGAAAAAACCCCGTCGGTAACTTCCTTGATCCCTACCTGAAGCCCTTCATCTACACCACTACAGATGGAGTAAGAACGTCTTACTGATTTTTCATTTATCTTTGTTTCAAGAGTCAGGTATTGCCCCGCTTCAAATTGAAACTTTTCTTTTTCCTCTTCAGGAACCTTAAAAGAAATTAAAACAGCGTTTGGAGTATTTCTGGTGATTTTTGAAATCATTAGGGGATACATTTCTGGCATAGCGTGTTTTTGTTTGCAAAGTTATTTTAAAAAAAAACAATGACAATATCAAAGTTTTGGCAACTGTCGATCAAAGCCTTTTTTAGAGCTCCTCAATGGGAAGTAGCCTTTGCTCAATTGGAGTCCTATTTTAAGGCTTAGTTATACTAAATTGAATCTTTTACAGTTATATAAATAAACGCTTTCCATTGAAAAAAGCAGTGCATTTTTTGGCGGTTGGAACAGGTATCATGCTTATGTTATGGGGCTGTTCTACCCAAAAAAGCAAAATGCTTAACAGGGGATACCATTCCCTAAACACCCAATACAATGTACTTTTTAATGGAAAGGAAGCTTTTAAAGTGGGACAATCCATTTTGGAGCAAGCCAACGATGACAACTTTTTCGAATTTTTAGAGGTGGAACCCATCGCCCTCAACGGGGAGCGCATGGATCAAACCACGGTAGTCCCCGGTTTTGATCGTGCCGAGGAAAAAGCCGTAAAAGCCATTCAAAAACACTCCATGAACATCAATGGCATTCAGCGCAATAACAAAATTGATGAGGCCTATTTGCTTTTGGGTAAAGCCCGCTATTACGACCGACGTTTTTTCCCCGCCATGGAAGCTTTTAATTACTTGTTGGAAAACTACGTAGACGCTAAAACCTATGTCGAAGGGAGAATATGGCGTGAAAAAACCAATATTCGCATGCGCAACAACGAGCTTGCCATAAAAAACCTCAGGAGTTTGGCCCGATCCATAACCCCAAGCAGTAAATTCCACAGCCCGGCCAATGCCGCCATATCCCAAGCCTTTATCAACATCAAAGAGTTAGATTCGGCGATTTACTACATCAGAAACGCTGCGCTTACTGCCAAAGACAACCGCGATAAAGGGCGTTATTATTTCCTGTCCGGCCAACTCTATGAAAGCCTCAAAAAGCCCGACTCTGCCCTTTGGGCCTTTGAACAAGTCGTGGGACTCAACAGAAAAACCCCGCGAAAATACTGGATCAATGCCCAAATTAAAAGACTACAAATCAGAAGCTTACGCGATAGCTTGGATCCCATGGAGCCCTATGAAAAGCTCGCCAAAAATTATGAAAACTACATTTTTGATCACTGGATCAATCGCGCCATAGGCATTCATTATTTTCAGCAACAGCAAGACAGC
>CAJXEG010000031.1 GCA_913052425.1 uncultured Flavobacteriaceae bacterium
TCTGGCATAGAAAAAACCCAATACAGCTCCCCCAATATGCGCCAAATGACCTCCCCCATTACCATAGGGGATTTGAATCACATCAAGGAAAAAGAAGGCAAGACCCAGATATTTTAATTTTAGGTTAACAAAGAAAAATCGAATCTCCTGATTCGGAGTATAAGTACAAATGAATATGAATACAGCCATCACTCCTGCAGAGGCACCGACCATTGGTGGATAGGTCCCTGCAAAAACAGGAAACAGTGCATAACTACCTATAAAAATCAACCCGCCGGAAATGACTCCCAAAAAATAGTTGTTGATAAAAATGCGATCCGGAAATAAATTGAGGAGCAAACGCCCGGCATAAAAAAGAAGTACCATATTCCACAATAAATGAAAAAAACCACTGTGAATAAAACTGTAGGTGAGCAATGTCCAAGGCCTTGTGATAAAAGTCCCAAGATTGGGTGAAAGCTGAAGCCAGTCCATATAGGCACTGGACGGAATATTGAACAAAAAGAAAAGCACATTGAGCAGCATGGGCAGCAAATAACAAACCACATTGATCAAAATGATTTTTTCTGCAATGGAAAAAGTGACAAAGCGGTATTTGAGATTATCCATAAAACTCATAAATCCCAACGATTGTTATTGAACTCTTTTTTCTTCCAATACCACATCATGGCCAAACCAGTAATGGCTCCACCCACATGGGCAAAGTGAGCAATAGGGCCAATGGAGTATGAGGAGAAACCAAAGAAAAGATCCGCCAGGATCAGAATGGGAACCAAAAACTTGGCCTTAACGGGAATGGGAGGAAACAAAAGCATCAATTGGGCATTGGGAAATAGCATTGCAAAACCCACCAAAACACCGTAAAGAGCACCCGAGGCGCCAACCATTACAGAACGAAAGGCGTTGAATGCACCCGACAATTGTCCCTCTCCAATCTTATCAATGGCAGCGGTAGGCAATTCAGCAGTTTGATAGAAAGAACTGATTTGAGGGGCTGTAAGTCCATAATCACTCAAAGCACTGTTGACGTGATCTACTTGATAATAATACAATAAAAGCTGTAATGCGGCAGCACCAAAACCAGTGGACAGATAAAAGAAAATAAATTTTTGTTTGCCCCACATTTGTTCTAAAGGGGTACCAAACATCCACAACCCAAACATATTGAAAAAAATATGGGAAATATCCCCGTGCATAAACATATGTGTCAAGGGTTGCCAGATCTCAAATTTTAGGTTTTCGGGATAATGTAATGCGAACCAATCATATACCTGATTGCCTAGGGTGATGGTAGCTAGGAAAAAAATTCCATTGATGATCAGTAAGTGTTTTACTGTTTCGGTAACGTTCCGCATTAATCCAATTTCTTTTCTAATTCTTCTTTATCTAAAGTAATAAAAATCTTACGATTAAAAGGACTGGTCAAAGTGTCTTTACAAGCAAAAAGATCATCGACCAATGCCTGTTGCTCTTGGACAGAAAGTGTCAAGTTTCCTTTAATTGATAGGGATTTAGATAATATTTTGGCCATATAATCCGCTTGGCTGAAACTCGCAACCTGCTCATGATCATCGGGGGGAGAAAATACATCTTCAAAAAGCTGTCCCAACTGTTTGTCATCACAAATCGCTGGAATACCAGTAATGTGAAGATGGTTGTCTTTTTGTTTTACCACAAATCCCATTGCATTTAAATTGGCCTCCAACTCCCCAAACAAAGCAATTTGTTGTGGTGTTAATTCAACCTCCTTGGGGAAGATCAATTGTTGACTGACCATGTCTCGTTTGGTGATACTGGTGAGAAATTTTTCATACAATACTCTTTGATGCGCTCTTTGTTGATCGATAACCAAAAGGCCCGATCGGGTCGTGGTCACAATAAACTTTCTCAGCAATTGAAAAACCTTGGGAGCTTGCTCGATGGCGAGTTTTAACTCTTCATCAGCGCTGTTATCATTCGGCATCTCCAAACCGGAGTACAGGCTTTCCCAGCTACTTTTTGAAGCTTTGGGAATGCCCTTTTCAGAATCTTTAAAAGGATTAAAACTGGAGTCAACCTCAATCGAGGGCATGTTTGAAGGAGGCTTTTGTTGAAAATTATAGGGGGTGTCCAAACTGGGATCCCTTTCAAAATCCAAAACAGGAGCCGCTTGAAACATTCCCAAACTGTGTTTGACCATTGATTTAATGATCGCATAGAGGTTCCGCTCCTCTTCAAACTTGACCTCTGTTTTTGTAGGGTGAATGTTAATATCGATGGTTTTTGGATCAATTTGCATGTAGACAAAATAACCCGGATGAAATTGATCCCGCAACAAACCCTGAAAAGCAGAACTCACCGCATGGTGTAAAAATGGGCTCTTGATAAAACGTTTGTTGACAAAGAAGAACTGCTGACCCCTGGATTTTTTGGCGAATTCAGGTTTTATGATAAATCCTTCAATCCCCGCCACGGTGGTCATTTCCTCTACCGGAATTAATTTCTCCTCTATTTTGTTTCCAAAAATATTGGCAATTCGTTTTCTGAAATTAACAGCCGGTAGGTCAAAAAGTTCCGAGCCATTTTGCATAAAAGTAAATTTCACTTCGGGATGGGTCAAGGCTACCCGATGAAACTCATCGATGATGTGCCGCAATTCAACTTTATCCGACTTGAGGAAGTTTCTGCGAGCGGGTACATTGTAAAAAAGATTTTTTACGGCAATGGAAGTTCCGGTAGGGGCGACAGACACTTCCTGATCCTCTACTTTACTTCCTGATATTTTTAGGCAAGTCGCCATTTCGTCATCTGCCCTTTTGGTATGAACCTCCACTTGAGCGATGGCGGCTATGGAAGCCAAAGCTTCCCCCCTAAATCCTTTGGATGTAATGGAAAACAAATCATCGGCAGATTTAATTTTAGACGTTGCATGACGCTCAAATGCCAATCTTACATCAGTAGGTGACATACCCTTGCCATTATCGATGACTTGAATCATGGTTTTACCGGCCCCATTGATCAGTAATTGGATTTCGGTAGCCTGAGCGTCAATGGCGTTTTCCATAAGCTCTTTGACTACAGAAGCCGGTCTTTGAATGACTTCACCTGCAGCAATTTGGTTGGCCACATGGTCCGGCAAAAGCGAAATGATGTCAGTCATTAGCCTTTGAATAAGGATAAATCAAAATTAATAACGTAAAGAAAAGCCAAAACCAAAATCAAGATGATGATTACCAATCGAGTAGAAATTCCTCGGTTGTTTCGAGTTCGCATCTTCAGGCGAGCATCTTGCCACTGCTGACCAAAGTCATTCTGGTTGTAGGTGTCCCGATATTTCGAAAATTTAGAATCAAAATCATAAAGATTTCCACCTTCCTTACCATTGTAATAACGGGGAGTGTAATTGTATCTTCGGTTTTTTTTGAGTTTGAAAAGACTGATCTTCATGCGTCGATAATTGATGATAGGGCCAAGTAGTAATCAAATTTAACGAAAGTGAACGAAATTGCCATTGGGTTTGGGCAATTTATAAAGGAAAAAACTATAGGTTGATCATCCTCAAAGCGGTAACAGCTGCCTCCACCCCTTTATTCCCTTTAGCACCACCACTCCTGGCCTTGGATTGTTCAATGGCATCATCCGTCAATACACAAAACACTACCGGTGCTTTTCCATTGAGGTTCAGGTCTTTTATTCCTTGTGCAACGGCATTTGAAATGAATTCAAAATGTCTTGTTTCCCCCTGAATGACGCATCCAATAGCAATGATGGCGTCAAAATCCATTCGCTGAGCGCTACTGGCACCATAGATCAACTCAAAACTACCGGGAACATCAACTCTAACAATATTTCTTAAGGAAACGTTGTGATCGACCAATGTGTTTTTGGCTCCCTGAAAAAGAGCTTCGGTTATTTCTTGATTCCACTCTGACACAATCAGGGCTATTCGTATATTTTTACCGTCAGGAACTTTAGAACGATCGTATTGGGAGAGACTATTATTGGCAGTAGCCATCAATTGAGGTTTTCCAATAGACCTATTTGTACTTCTACCTTGCTGGCTTCTGCCGAATCAGGATAGTGGGATTGTATCTTTTTGAAATAGCGAAGTGCTGCATTGTTTTTGCCCAAAGAGGTACCCAAAACCCCCGCTTTAAAAAGGTATTTGGGTGCACTAAAAGAATTGTCACTGGATTCAAAAGCGGCAACATAATAATCGTAAGCATCTTCTGGCTGGCCTATTTGAGCGAAAGCGTCCCCGATGGCACCTTTGGCCAGGGCTTTCAACATCACATCGTCTGTATCAAATTGATCGAGGTATTCGATGGCATTGACATAATCCCCCAAGTTGAGGTAAACCATACCCGCACTGTAGGTGGCCAATTTGGCAGCAGGTGTTCCTCCATAGTTGTCGATGATGTCCAAAAAACCGTACTTTCCTTCCCCACCATTAAGGGCTCTGCGAAACAAAGAATCAGATTCTTGACCATTTACGGCCAACTCAAAATAATACTGCGCTTGACTTAATTCACTGACAGCCTCCATTTTTTTGGGTTCGAAGATATAGCTCTGGTAGCCCAAGTAGGACAATACTGATAATGCAATAATCGCAACACCCACCAAAATAAAATTTTGAAATTTGGAGATCCACTCCTCTGTTCGAGATGCAGTAGAGTCTAATTTTTCAAAAACCTCTGCAGTTGTACTTTCCACTTCAACCTGTTTTTCGGTACCGGGTGCAATCGATTTTTTATAACCTCTCTTTTTGTAGGTTGCCATTTGTGTTTTTTTAAGTCCCCAAAATTAACCTTTTTTAGGGCAAAACCAAAAACTCATCAAATAATGGAAATCAGAGCATAAAATAAATTTAAATTTTGTTTTACCTTTCTCAACCAAACTATATTTGCATTCATGTTTTTAAAGCAATTGACCCTTACCCATTACAAAAACATACAGGCCTCTCAATTCGATTTTAAGGCGCCTATCAACTGTTTTATTGGCAATAATGGAATCGGAAAGTCAAATATTTTGGACAGCATCTACCATTTGGCCTTTACCAAAAGTTATTTTAACCCCTCCGGAGTTCAAAACATTCAATTTGGGAAGGAGTTTTTTTTGATTGAAGGAAAATTCGACAAAGCAGGTAAAGAGGAAAAAATCAATTGCAGCCTCAAAAAAGGTCAAAAAAAGACTTTTAAAAGAAATGGTAAGATCTACGATAAAATTGCGGAGCACATTGGGTTGATTCCCTTGGTGATCATTTCACCCGCAGATCGAAATTTGATCATTGAAGGCAGTAGCACCAGAAGAAAGTTTATCGATGGTGTCATTGGACAAACCGATAAAACCTATTTAAAAATCCTATCCGACTACAACAAAATACTGGCACAACGCAATGCCCTACTGAAGTTTTTTGCTCAAAACCGGACTTTTGATGGAGACACTTTGGCCATTTACAACCATCAAATGAGTGAATTGGCCCATCCCATTCACGAAAAGAGAAAAGCATTCATGGAGGTGTTTATACCCATTTTTACAAAAAGACACCTCAGCATAAGCAATGGAGCCGAAGAAGTGGACATTCGATATGCATCAGATCTCGGAGAAAATAAAATGTCTGATCTACTGGGTCACAATTTAGAGAAAGACAAAGTACTGCAATTCACCTCTGTGGGTATTCACAAAGATGACTTGGATTTACTCATCTCAGGAATGCCCATCAAAAAATTCGGCAGTCAAGGGCAACAGAAAACTTTTCTGATTGCACTCAAACTGGCACAATTTGACTTTATCAAGGAAAAATCCGGCATGAATCCCATAGTGCTGCTGGACGATATTTTTGACAAATTGGATCAAGATAGGGTCACCCAAACCATACAATTGTTCGACAACGAAAGTCTTGGACAAATATTTATCTCGGATACCCACGAGGACAGAATCAAAGCTGCATTGGAAATGAGTTCCTCTGCTTACGAAATATTTATCCTTAGCTAGCGAATGTATAGGTCTATTATCCTCTGTTTACTGATCTTTTGTTTGGGGTGTAAAAATCAAATCACCCCATGCGATATCGACCTGCTCAATGGCTATTGGAATATTGAATACATCACCCATAAGAATGAAACTTTTTACCCCAAAGGTACGGCCAAGCTATTGGATTTTTACGAAGTGAATCAACGAGAGGGGGTCAGAAAAAAAGTACAACCTCAATTGGATAATAAATTCTTGGTCACCAAAGATTTAAATAACTTTAAGGTTGTCTTTAAGGATAAAAATTGTTATTTGAGCTTTCAGACAGTTTGGGATCAATGGCAGGAAAAGATCGTTGAGTTAAATGAAAACAAACTGGTTCTTGAGCATCAAGACAAAAGATATCATTACAAAAGGTTTTACAGCGAGCATTGACCCATGAAGTCACCCAAAAGAAAATTTGAACCTCAAAGCATCGGTAAAGTATTGGACGAAATTGTTCAGTCAAAAGCGCTAAAAACGGGAATCACCAATGCCCGAATCAATGAATTGTGGTACGAATTGATGGGAACACACATGACCCATTACACCGAAAAAATAACGCTTAAAGGAAATACGCTTTTCGTCTCACTCAACAACGCAGCCTTGCGAGAGGAACTAAGTTATGGTAAGGAAAAGATCAGGGAAATGATGAATGAACAACTGGGAAGTGAAGTACTCGAAAAAGTGGTACTCCGCTAAAACATTTCTCTAACGGAGAAATGAAACGCTCCCTCAATTTCGGCGTTTTCATCACTGTCAGATCCATGTACCGCATTTTCACCCATTGATGTTGCAAATTGTTTACGCAGGGTACCCTCTGCAGCCTCTTCGGGGTTGGTGGCTCCGATCAAGGTTCTGAAATCGTCTACAGCATTTTCTTTTTCAAGTATGGCTGCAACAATAGGCCCTCGACTCATAAAAGATACCAATTCACCAAAAAATGGGCGTTCCTTGTGTACCGCATAAAACAACTCAGCATCACGTTGGGACATTTGCGTCATTTTCATAGAGACAATTCTAAATCCCGAAGCATTAATTTTATTGAGGATGGCTCCAACGTGCCCTTTTTCAACAGCGTCGGGTTTAATCATCGTGAAAGTTTTGTTGGAAAGCATAGCGGTTATTTTTGATGCAAATTTATAAAAAATGATTTCTTTTGCTATTCCCGCCCCTTTTTATTAATATTTATACAATGGGGAGAAAAAAATAAGGCCCAAATTTTGGTATCTTTGGACAAATGAACGAACAGATCTTAGAAGCATTTCAAAAAGCACTCATTACCCCAAAAAAAATTGTCATCATTCCCCATAAAAATCCGGACGGCGATGCCTTGGGAAGCAGTCTTGCCCTTCATGCTTTTTTGATCAAAACCGGACATGATTCGCGGATCATTGCTCCCAATGAATACCCTGAATTTCTGGATTGGATGCCCGGTCAAGAGGAAATTATAAAATTTTCTCAGCTTGCAGATGAATCAACCCAATTGGTGGAAGATGCCGACATCATCTTTACCTTGGACTTTAATCAGTTGAGCAGGATTGATCAATTGGCTCCTGTTGTTGAACAGAGCGATGCCCTAAAAATAATGATTGACCATCACGAACACCCCGGAGATTATGCTTCAATAACCTACTCAGACTCTACCAAGGGATCAACTTGCGAAATGGTATATGAATTGATTTCAAGTTTAGATCACGATCAAATTGATGCTGCTATCGCCACTTGTATCTATACTGGGATCATGACCGACACCGGTTCATTCAGATTTCCCTCAACCACGGCCAGAACACATCAAATTGTAGGCACAATCATTGAAAAAGGTGCGCAACCCCATACCATTCACCAAAAAATTTATGATACCTATTCTTTCAATAGGTTGCAATTGTTGGGAACGGCCCTCAACAACCTAAAAAAGATAGATGAAATTCCAGTGGTCTATATCACACTTTCACAAAAAGAATTGAATCAAAACAACTTTAAAAAAGGAGACACAGAGGGCTTTGTAAATTATGGCTTAAGTCTTGTGGGCATAACATTGGCTGTGATCATGATTGAAAACGAAACGGAAAAGATCATCAAAATGTCTTTTCGATCTAAAGGGTCTTTTGATGTAAATCAATTTGCAAAAAAATATTTCAACGGCGGAGGACACATCAATGCAGCGGGCGGAGTTTCGTATTTGAATTTAGATGAAACTGCAGCGCAATTCAGAAATGCGGTAATGCACGAAAAATCTCAATTCAATGTTTAGGACGCTATTGTTATACTTGTTTCTTGTTTGTGTTCTAAGTTGTCAAAACCTTGAGCCTCGCCGGCCCATCAACAAACAAAAGCAAGTTTTCCTCAAGGAATCTGCCAAAAGAAATAAAAACATTATTGCCATAGAGCAGTCATTGTTTCGGCTGGCCATTGAGAAAGAAAAAAAGCTCTCTTTTGAGAGTACTCCTCTTGGTTTTTGGTATGCCTATCAAAAAAGCACCAATTCCGATGACAGCTACCCCAAAAAAGGCGATCGTGTTACTTTTAAATATCGCATAGAGGATCTTAACGAGAACCTACTTTACGATGAAAAAGAATTGGGAGATGTGAGCTTTTTTGTGGATCAGGAAGATTTGATCCCTGCACTCAGGGAAGGGGTAAAATATTTACGCCTGGGGGAAATTGGTGTATTTCTGTTTCCTTCCTACCTTTGTTATGGCTATCAAGGCGATGGAGAAAAAATAGGGATCAATCAGCCCCTTCGTTTTACCATAGAACTTTTAAAACTGGAAAAAAACTAAAAACTTCAAAATGAAAAAAACCAATTTACTGGGACTCCTTTTTGCAACTTTGATCATAGGTTGTACCCAACAGTATCCCGAACTAAACAAAGGCTTGTACGCCAATATTGAAACCAACAAAGGTGAGATCATGTTGCAATTGGAATTGGAGAAGACACCCATCACCGTTGCCAACTTTGTCTCTTTGGCAGAGGGAAACAACCCCAAAGTCGCAAAAGAGTTTTCGGGAAAAAAATATTATGACGGAATAATCTTTCACAGGGTCATAAAGGATTTTATGATTCAAGGAGGGGATCCCACCGCCACTGGATCGGGAGGGCCCGGCTATCAATTTATCGATGAGTTTACTGATTTGACCCATAGTGGCCCCGGTATTCTCTCGATGGCCAATTCCGGACCCGAAACCAATGGAAGCCAATTCTTTATTACCCACAAAGAAACCCCCTGGCTCAATGGAAAACATACTGTATTTGGAAAAGTCGTTCAAGGTCAAGCAGTAGTCGATAGCATTGCGCAAAACGACACCATTATCAAAGTATCCATCATCAGGAAAGGGAGTGATGCTAAACGATTTGATGCCCCTGAAGTCTTCTCCAATTATTTTGAAGAAAAAATAATAGCGGATCGAGAAAAAACCGAAAAACAAGCCGCTATAATGAAAGCAAATCAAGAAAAATTTAACGCTCTAAAAGCCAAAGCTGAAACAACACCCTCCGGGCTGCAGTATATCATTACCGAAAAGGGCAAAGGATCCGGGGTAACAACCACCAATAAAGTAACCGCCCATTATGCGGTTTACTTTTCCGATGGCATTTTGCTGGAAACCAGTAAATTGGAAACCGCCGAAGCATTGGACAGAGTTGATCCCAACCGTAAGGCCGCTGGAGCCTATCAACCCATTAAAGCCGATGTAAGTCCCGATGCGGCTATGATTGAAGGATTTAAAGAAGGCTTAAGACTTTTGAATGTGGGAGATAAAGCTACACTGTTTTTGCCCCATCAATTGGCCTATGGCGAAAACGGAAATCAGGCTATTCCTCCACGTTCTGATCTGATTTTTGAAGTTGAAATTGTCGCTTTGATTGAATAGTTAGAATGTGATTTGCTGCACATGAGTAAAAAAACAACCACCTTGGTTTGGTACTCCGCTATTCCATTGTGGTTGTTGATAAGTTTTGCGCGCAAAAATCCTGAAATCGTTGAAAAATACTATAGTAGGATTTTCTATCCTCTGATTTTCGACCTACACCGGTTTTTTCTGGATTTGATTCCCTTCTCCCTGGGAGATTTACTCTATGTGGCCCTGACCCTTTTTGTACTCAAAAAAACTTTTAAAAAAATTAGCTGTTGGCGGATCAAACCACTGAATCTACTTTTAGATTTTGGGGCATTGCTGATTCTGGTAGTTTGGATATTTCACATCAGTTGGGGATTCAATTACCACAGGCTTCCCTTGAGTGACCAACTTCAAATTCCCATTGAGTATAATGAAGAAGACCTGATAGACCGTTTAGATAAAATTATTGATGAATCAAATCAATGGCACAATCGTCTTGTTTCCTCAGATACTTTAGCAGTAACATTTCCTTTTTCAAGAGAACAAGTCTCAGAAAAAATCACTCTTTATCACCCCGTTTATCACGAAACCCTACTTTACGCCTCCAAAGTAAAAAAATCTCTATTGAGCCTACCCCTGTCCTATATGGGATATTCGGGATATCTGAATCCCTTTACATTAGAGTCTCAAGTAAATGCAAGAATGCCTATTCAGAGTTTGATCACCACATCACTTCACGAAACTGCCCATCAAATTGGGTATGCTGCTGAAAAAGAGGCCAATTTTATCGCTTATCTATCCTCCATCACCTCTGAAGATCCCTATATTCAGTATGCCGGAAACACTTTTGCTTTCAGGTATTTATTTAATGAATTATACAAACTGGATTCAAAAATTGCAAAAAGTAAATTAAAGCGTTTAAATCCGGGTATTCTTAAAAACTTCAAGGAAGTCAATGATTTTTGGAAGAAATATGAAAATCCTTTTGAAATTATTTTTGACAAGACCTATGACAGCTACCTTAAGGCCAACGGCCAAAAAAGTGGCATTAAGAGTTACA
>CAJXEG010000032.1 GCA_913052425.1 uncultured Flavobacteriaceae bacterium
GCGATAAGGAGTTTGACCGCCGGACTTTTGGTAATTTCCGATTCGTTCCTCTTCTAAAGGATAAGAGTTAGCTTTTGTTAAAACTTTTTTTTACCCGATCCAAATCCCTTTTGTTGTCCCGGTCTTTAAGGGTTTCTCTTTTGTCATACAATTTTTTCCCCCGTGCCAAAGCGATCAGCATTTTGGCAAAGCCTTTTTCGTTGATAAAGAGTTTTAGGGGAACGATGGTCAGCCCTGTATTTCTTACCTCCTTGTTCAGTTTTTTGAGTTCTCTTTTGTTGAGTAAAAGCTTTCTACTCCCCCGAGGGCGGTGGTTGAAACGGGTGCCAAAGGCATACTCTTCAATGTACATGTTTACCACAAAGAGTTCCCCTTTTTCGTTGAATTCACAAAAACTTTCTGCAATAGATGCCTTGCTGTTTCGAATCGATTTAATCTCCGTTCCCGTCAATACAATCCCGGCGGTAAATTGATCGAGGATCTCGTATTCAAACCGCGCTTTTTTGTTTTGTATGTTGATCCGCTTTTGCACCCTTCAAAGTTACAACTTATTACATGATGGATGTACCTATCTGAATTGATGCGTACAAATGAGTATTAATGCTCAATTAAGAATTATGAATTACGAATTATATCCGTCTGATCTATCTGCCACAGGCACACGAAAGATTGACTTTATCGAATCTTTGATTTAGTGCGCTAGAGGAGGTTCGTACCGTAATTCGTAATTGATTCATCTAACTGTATTCCTTTTTCATAGCTTTATTTCTAAATACGATCTGTCCATCAAAATGATCGACCAATACGGGTTTGGTATTGTCTATCTTTCCGGCCAGTAACTCTTTACTTAAGGCATTGAGTACTTTTTTTTGCATGACCCTTTTGACAGGCCTACCGCCGTATTCGGGGTCAAAGCCCCATTGGGCCAATGCAGCAATGGCTTCGTCTGAGGCAGAGATGTCGAGCTCCTGCTGTTTTAGCCTTTTGGCCAAAATTTTCAATTGTAATCGTACAATGGACTCAATCTCCTTGGCTGTGAGTGGGGAGAACATGATGATGTCGTCGATTCGATTGAGAAATTCGGGCCTTATGGTGGCTTTGAGCAAATGCAAAACAACTTCTTTGGCTTTTTCCTGAGCAAGGTCAAAATCGGTGTTGCTTTCGAAAGCAGATTTAATTTCATGACTTCCAAGGTTAGAGGTCATGATGACAATGGTGTTTTTAAAATCGGCAGTTCGTCCTTTGTTGTCGGTCAATCGGCCCTCATCGAGTACTTGCAACAATACATTAAAGGTATCGGGGTGGGCTTTTTCAATTTCGTCCAGCAGTACAACGGAATAAGGTTTACGCCTTACGGCTTCGGTGAGTTGACCTCCTTCGTCATAGCCGATATAACCGGGAGGAGCGCCCACGAGTCGGCTTACGGCGTGGCGCTCCTGATATTCGCTCATGTCGATGCGGGTGATGTTGTTTTCGTCATCAAAAAGCACTTTGGCGAGGGCTTTGGCCAATTCTGTTTTCCCCACTCCTGTAGTCCCCAAGAAGAGAAAACTGCCGATGGGGCGTTTTTGATCTTGCAGTCCCGCCTGGCTGCGCCGGATTGCGTCCGAAACGGCTTCTACTGCAGTTTCTTGACCGACCATGCGTTTGTGTATCTCTTTTTCCAGATTCAGCAGCCGTTCTTTGTCGGACTGTAGCATCTTGCTGGTGGGGATACCCGTCCATTTGGCGACTACCTCAGCGATGTCGTCATAATCGACTTCTTCCTTGATTAAGGAGTCCTTCTCTTGGTATTCCAACAACTCCTTGTGAAGTTCGTCCAGTGCTTCTTGTGAGGATTTGATTTTTCCATAGCGCAATTCGGCAACAGTGGCATAGTCTCCCTCTCGCTCGGCACGGTCGGCTTGCAGTTTGTAGTTTTCGATCTCCTGTTTGGCCTGTTGGATTTTGTCCACCCTCTGTTTTTCCTGACTCCATTGGGCAAAAAGAGTGTTGCGCTCTTCTTTGAGGTTGGACAGCTCTTCGTTAAGTTTGGCCACCTTTTCTTTGTCTTTTTCGCGTTTGATGGCAACGATCTCAATTTCGATCTGTCGGATCTTGCGATCCAGCGTATCCAGTTCTTCAGGTTTGGAATTCATTTCCATCCTCAGTTTGGAGGCGGCTTCATCCATCAGGTCAATGGCTTTGTCGGGCAGGAAGCGGTTGGAAATGTAACGGTCGGAAAGCATTACGGCTCCGATGATGGCCTCGTCTTTGATACGTACTTTGTGGTGGGCTTCGTATCTTTCTTTGATACCGCGCAAAATAGAGATGGCACTTTCGGTGTCGGGTTCATCCACAACGACCTTTTGAAAGCGCCTTTCCAAGGCTTTGTCTTTTTCAAAATCTTTTTGGTATTCGTCGAGGGTGGTGGCCCCTATGGCCCTAAGTTCACCCCTTGCCAGGGCGGGTTTAAGGATGTTGGCCGCATCCATGGCACCTTCACCGCCACCGGCACCGACCAGGGTATGGATCTCATCGATAAACAGCACGATGTCTCCGTTGCTGTTCACTACTTCTTTAATGACGCTTTTAAGGCGTTCTTCAAATTCTCCTTTGTATTTGGCTCCGGCAATCATCGCACCCATGTCGAGGGCAAAAATTTGTTTTTCTTTAAGGTTTTCGGGAACATCACAGTCGATGATGCGGTGGGCCAATCCCTCGGCAATGGCTGTTTTTCCTGTTCCGGGTTCTCCTACCAATATGGGGTTGTTTTTGGTTCGGCGGGAAATGATCTGCAGCAAACGTCGGATCTCTTCATCTCGACCGATTACGGGGTCGAGTTTGCCGTCTTTGGCCAGTTGATTCAGGTTTTTGGCGTATTTCTCTAGGGCGTTGTATTGATCCTCTGCCGATGCTGAAGTTATTTTTTCTCCTTGTTGAAGTTGGTCCAGGGTCTCTTCCAGACTTTTTTTGGTAATACCTTGGTCTTTTAGGATTTTCCCAATGTTTCCCTTGCTGTCAAAGAGGGCCAACAGCAAGTGCTGGGTGGCTACAAATTCGTCTTTAGAGGCTTTGGAAATGTTGATGGCACTGATCAGTGTTTTGGAGGCATTGGGGGAGAGTAGGATGTCTCCTCCCGATACCTTGGGCAGGCTTTCCAGAGCACAGTAGGTAAGTTTTTCCAAAAGTGAAAAATTGACCTGTAGTTTTTTAAACACAAAGGGTAGTACATTGTCATCCACCTCTAAAAGGGCTTTAAAGAGGTGTTCGTTTTCTATTTGTTGGTGACCCAATTGTTGGGTCAGTTGCTGGGCGGTTTGTACCACCTCTTGCGATTTTAGGGTAAAATTATTCAGATTCATGGCGATTTTTTGATGTATTGATCAAGATTTATTCCACCTACGGATTAGCGCCGAATTGTCCGGTTTAGACCTTAAAAAGCTGACAAACTGTCTATTTTTGGGTTGAATTTTCCATTTCCATCCAAACACCATTGAGTCCATCGATGATGTCTGAGGCCAACATAAAAGGAGGGGAGAGGAATTGACGCTGAAGGTCGGCGGCTCTTCCGTGGGTATAGACCCCCAACAGTGCTGCAGCTTCTGGGGTATAGTCTTTGGCCAAAAGTCCGCCAATGATACCCGTCAATACATCTCCACTGCCTCCCGTGGCCATACCGGTATTGCCGCTGCTGTTGAACCAAATATTTCCATCGGGTAGTGCGATGCCCGTATGGGCACCTTTTAAAACACAAATGAGTTGGTGTTTTTGAACGAAGTGACGAAGGCGTTCTAATTTATCCTTATCGTTTTCCCATGGTCCTACCAATCTTTCAAATTCTTTGGGATGGGGGGTGAGTATGGTGTTTGGTGGGAGTTTATCGATCCATTCCGGGTGGGCAGCAATCAGATTGATGGCATCTGCATCGATGACCATTTGAGTTGTACCTGAAGCCAAGACAGATTGTAAATAATCTTTGGTTTCTGCTGCAGTTCCAATGCCCGGTCCCATTGCAATAACCTTATATTCTAGTCCATAATAACCTGATATTGAATGAATACCATTATTTATTTCAATCATACCTTCCGGAATAGAGGTTTGTAAGATCTCTATTCCACATCGTGGGGTGAGTACCGATAATTTTCCGACTCCTGTTCTGAGTCCTGCTTTTGCGGCCAATACTGCAGCTCCCATTTTGCCTCTACTTCCGGCGATCAACAAGAGGTGTCCGTTGTTGCCTTTGTGATCAAATTTTTTGGGAGATTTAAAATGGCTTTTTGCTGTTTTCGGTGTGAGATAATGATAGGGAGTCTGAACTTTATCCAAATAGGAGGGTAAAATTTCAATGTCTAACAGATGAAAACAACCGGCTTTTTCACCACATTCGGGCAAAAGGAAGGCCAATTTGGGCATTTGAAAACTGAGGGTGTGCGTGGCCTTAACAATTCCATCAAATGAATTGTCGGTATTAAAATCCGAAAAAAGTCCTGAGGGTGTGTCGATGGAAATAACTTTATTGGGCAGTGCATTGAGGGTTTGAATGATTTTTTTTAACATTCCCTCTAGCGGTCGGTTGAGTCCGGTTCCCAGCAAGGCATCGATAAGGATGACCTCACCGGGAGGGGAAGAAAGCACCTCAGGGGTGAGTTTTATGATTTCCTTTTCTTTGATTCTTTTTCTGTTTTGTGAATAGTCTTTACTGGGCTTTTGGCCCAGAGGATATTCAAACAGCCTACAGGGATATTTTTTTTCGGTCAGCAAGCGGTAGAGTGCCAGTCCATCCCCACCGTTGTTTCCCGTTCCACAGATCAGCCAAAAGGGCCGGTCGTTGTCATAGCGTTCGATGATCCAATCCATACAGGCTTTTGCGGCCCTTTCCATTAATGCAATGGAGGAAATGGGTTCCAGCGCGAGGGTTTGGCGATCCGCCTCCCGGATTTGGGATTGATGTAGGATTTTCATCAATTTTAAATTTAAAAATTTGATAAGTTATCAAGGTTTGGTTCTTGATAAATATTGTTTAAGCAACTGTTTTTCAGCCTATTATTTGTCGGCAGTTGGGTTTTGTTCTAAACTGTTTAAAATATTTGAATTTTAATTTAGTAATAAATTATCAAGGTTTTATTAAAACTGTATTTTTGTTGTTCAATTTTAAGGAACGATGACAGCACGAGACACAACTATTTTTGATTTGATCGATTCAGAAGAGCAACGTCAGTTGAATGGTATTGAGTTGATTGCCTCTGAAAACTTTACCAGCCAAGCCGTAATGGAGGCTACGGGATCGGTATTGACCAACAAATATGCAGAGGGTTACCCCGGCAAACGCTACTATGGTGGATGTGAGGTGGTGGATCAAATAGAACAAATTGCGATAGATCGCGCCAAGGAGTTATTCGGCGCAGCCTATGCCAACGTACAGCCGCATTCGGGTTCTCAAGCCAATACTGCGGTATTTCACGCTTTTTTAAAGCCCGGAGATAAGATATTGGGATTTGATCTGTCTCATGGTGGACATTTGACCCATGGTTCTCCCGTCAATTTTTCCGGTCGCTTGTACAAAGCCCACTTTTATGGTGTGCAGCAAGATACGGGAAGATTGGATTACCATAATATTTTGGCCATTGCCAAGGAAGTGGAACCTCAAATGATCATCGCAGGGGCTTCGGCCTATTCGAGAGACATTGATTTTAAAAAGTTTCGGGCCATTGCGGATGAAGTAGGTGCTTTTTTATTGGCTGATATTTCGCATCCCTCAGGAATGATCGCCACTGGATTACTTTCCGACCCCATTCCCCATTGTCATGTGGTGACCTCAACAACGCACAAGACCCTTAGAGGGCCTAGAGGAGGACTGATCTTGATGGGAGAGGATTTTGATAATCCATTCGGTATTGCGCTGAAAAACGGTGCTTTACGAAAAATGTCCCATTTGTTGGATATGGCCGTTTTTCCGGGTAATCAGGGAGGTCCCCTGGAGCATGTAGTAGGAGCCAAGGCAGTGGCTTTTGGAGAAGCTCTTCAACCTGAATTTAAAGCCTATATGGAACAGGTTAAAAAGAATGCCAATGCAATGGCGGAGGCCTTTGTCAAAAGAGGTTATCACTTGATCTCGGGGGGAACTGACAATCATATGATGTTGATCGATTTGCGAAACAAGGACATTACTGGAAAAGCAGCAGAGCAGGCCCTGGTCAAGGCGGAGATCACGGCCAACAAAAATATGGTTCCTTTTGATGATAAATCCCCCTTTGTGACCTCCGGTATCCGATTTGGTTCGGCTGCTGTGACTACTCGTGGATTAAAAGAGGCAGATATGGAGACCATTGTAGACTTTATTGATCGCGTAATTTCCAATCCCGAAGATCAGGAAAGTATTGAAGCTGTCGCAAAAGACGTCAATAAATTGATGGAGGGAAGACCGCTTTTTGCCTATTAATACTTTTGTTGAGTTTTAAAAAGGCTGATTTTTACAAATAAAGTAATTAGTCACTACAATTACAGGATAAAACAAGATAGAAATCAAATCCTTTTCAGTTTAAATTTGAATAAATTTAATCAAGACCAGCAAAAAAAATTTAAATATTTGATGCAAGTGTTGGTCAATGAGTAGTGACTGATTTCAATGGGATTATAGACCTGTTAAATTCTTTTCATTCAGTACCCGTAATTACATTTATCATTAGTGCCCACTTTTTTTGATAGTTTTAGTAAATTGTAGAAAAAAATAGTAAAAGTTGAAAAAATTTACACCCTTATTGTATTTCTTAGGAGCCTTTGTTTTGGCCTTGGGCGTAAAGTACTTTTTTAAAGATCAACCCAAAAGCCAAACCCAAGACCTGGTGGCCTCTTTAGATGTAGAAAACACCGATGGCTCTTTACCTGAGCTAATCAGCTATAACTTTGATGTAAAACCGATTCTCTCGGATAAATGTTACACCTGCCATGGCCCGGATCCCAAATCTGTAGAGGGCAACCTTAGGCTGGATATTAGCGATAACTGGTACAGATTGAGTGAAGAGGATGCTAATAAACAGATTATTTTGCCCGGTCATACGAATAAGAGTGAGTTGGTTGACCGGATTCGTTCTACCCGAGCCTCTCACCAAATGCCTCCACCGGAATCCAATTTAGTATTGACCGAAAGAGAGAAAAAAATCATCGAAAGATGGATCGAACAGGGTGCTGAATGGGATACCCATTGGGCCTATAACCCTCCTGTAAAAAGTGACCCTCCATCACATGAATTTAGTGCATGGAGCACCCAAACCATTGACCGCTTTGTTGCCCATCAAATGGACAAAAAGGGATTAAAACCGGCGCCCAAGGCACCCAAAGAGATGCTCCTTCGACGCTTGTATTTCGATCTTACAGGGCTTCCGCCTTCCATCAGCGAAATCGATCATTTCCTTAACGATCAGGGCGATGATGCTTATGAAAAAGTGGTGGATCGTTTACTTCAATCCCTTTCCTATGGAGAGCGGATGGCATCGATATGGATGGATATCGCTCGATATGCCGATACTAACGGCTATCAGGACGATACACAACGTTTTATGTGGCCTTGGCGCGACTGGGTGATCCATGCCTATAATAAAAACCTTCCATACGATGAATTCGTCAGTTGGCAATTGGCAGGTGACTTACTTCCCGAGCCAACCAAGGAACAAATATTGGCCACAGGATTTAATCGCAATCATATGATCACCCAAGAAGGGGGTGTGATCGAAGAAGAATACCGAGTAGAATATGTGGCGGATCGGGCGGTAACAACTGCAAAATCATTTATGGGACTGACCATGGAATGTGCGCGTTGTCACGACCACAAATACGATGAACTTACCCAAGAAGACTTTTTTAATCTTTACAGCTTTTTCAATCGATTGGAAGAGAAAGGCAGGATCGGTTATCAAGAAGTCGCTTCGCCCAAAATCAAGTTGAATCAGGAATTGGCCAATTCCGAACTTGCTTTTGTAAGATGGCCCGACAGCATTCCAGAATTGGAGGTGATGGTGATGGAAGAGGTGGAGGATTTACGCAACACCTATATTCTGAATCGAGGGGCCTATGACGCTCCTACAGAACACGAAGTCGAAGGCGGAATGCCGGATAACATTCTGAACTTTGACGCCCATTTGCCCAAGAATCGATTGGGGCTTGCGCAGTGGCTTTTTGATCCTAAAAATCCCCTGACGGCAAGAGTAGCCGTTAACAACCTATGGCAACAGTTGTTTGGTATGGGGATCGTTGCCACCCCTTCGGATTTTGGAAACCAAGGAGCTTTGCCTACACATCCAAAGTTATTGGATTGGCTGGCCGTCACTTTTATGGAAGAAGGTTGGGACACCAAAAAGATGCTCAAAAGAATGGTCATGTCTGCTACCTATCAACAATCGAGTAAACCCAGTGCGTTACAGTTGAGTATTGATCCTAAAAATCAATATTTGTCTGTTTTCCCCAGGCAAAAACTAACGGCCGAGATGATCAGAGATAATGTATTGGTCAGCAGTGACTTGTTTGTCGATAAAATAGGAGGTCCCAGTGTCAAGCCATATCAGCCACCGGGTTTGTGGGATGAACTGACGGGGGGGAGTACTTCCAACTCCCTCAAGCGCTACATCATGTCAACCGATGGCAATCAGTACCGTAGAAGCCTTTACACCTATTGGAAAAGAACAGTTCCTCCCCCGGGAATGGTTACTTTCGACGCCTCTACCAGAGACTATTGTACCGTGGAAAGACAGAAAACCAGTACGCCATTACAATCGCTGATCCTCCTCAATGATCCGCAGGTTCAAAACGCCGCTGAGGCCATCGCTTCAATGATCCTCAACAGTGGAATCAAAAAAGACAAAGAACGTATCATCGAGATCCACCGCCGTATTACAGGAAGAAAACCCACCAAAAAAGCCTTGTCCGAAATGATGGATTATCTGGATACAGTAGCCGAACTCCACTCGGAAAAAACCGATATGAGTGAAATGGATTTAGAAATGAAAAGCTATAGCTCATTGGCCCTTTTGATTTATAATTTAGATGAAACTTCACAGAAAAGTTAGGGTATGCAAGAATTAAATAACTATTTTCAGAACAACAACCGTCGTCATTTTCTAAAAAACTTGGGCTTTGGTATCGGTGGTTTGGCATTGGGGAGTTTGATGGATCCACTGAGTAGGAGTTCCTCCGGTGGAGCCGGCCCGCAGTTGCAGGCAGGCCCTTTGCCTTTACCTCATTTTGCACCCAAGGCCAAAAGGGTGGTCTATCTTTTTCAAAGTGGAGGCCCTTCACAATTGGACTTGTTTGATTACAAACCTTATTTGAATAAATACCGGGGAATGGATTTACCCGATTCCATTAGAAAAGGGCAAAGATTGACCGGAATGACCTCAGGTCAAGACAAATTTCCCGTTACTGGAAGCCTTTTTAACTTTAAACAATACGGGGAATCCCGAGCCTGGGTAAGTGATTTGATGCCGCATGTATCAAAGGTAGTGGACGAGTTGTGTTTTGTAAAATCGATGCATACCGAAGCGATCAACCATGACCCGGCGATTACGTTTTTTCAGACCGGTTCCCAATTGCCCGGCCGCCCCAGCATAGGTTCTTGGATGAGTTATGGATTGGGGAGCCTTAATGATAACCTGCCCTCCTTTATCGTTTTATTGTCCACTGGAAACGGAAAACCACAACCACAACCCTTGTATTCACGATTGTGGGGCAATGGTTTTTTGAGTTCCCTGCATCAGGGTGTACAATTCAGATCCGGCAAAGATCCGGTTTTGTATCTTCAAAATCCTGAGGGTGTTTCCCGAGCCGAAAGAAGGAAGATGTTGGATCATTTGGCTTCGTTAAACGAGGCACAAGAAAAGACTTTTGGAGATCCCGAAATCAACAGTCGCATTTCCAATTACGAGATGGCCTATAGAATGCAAACCTCAGTCCCGGATGTAATGGACATCAGCGATGAACCAGATCATATTTTGCGGATGTATGGCAAAAACTCTTATCAACCCGGTTCCTACGCCGCCAATTGTCTGTTGGCCCGCCGCTTGATCGAAAAGGATGTACGTTTTGTACAATTGTATCATACGGGCTGGGATCAACACGACAACCTTCCTGCTCAGATCAAGCGACAGGCAGAGGATGTAGATCAAGGAACAGCGGCTTTGATTATGGATCTCAAACAGAGAGGTCTTTTGGAGGACACTCTGGTGATTTGGGGTGGAGAATTTGGCCGAACCAACTACTGTCAGGGGAGATTGACCGATACTGACTATGGAAGAGATCACCACCCACGATCCTTCACCATTTTTATGGCGGGAGGTGGTATCAAACCAGGATTCACTTACGGAGAAACCGATGATTTTGGATACAATATCGTAAAAGACCCCATGCATGTCCATGACCTGCAAGCCACCCTAATGCATCAGTTTGGGGTTGATCATGAAAAAATGATTTTTAAAACCCAGGGTAGGAGGTTTAGACTTACCGATGTTTCGGGTGAAGTAAAAAGAGACATTTTATCAAGTTGATTTGATGGATTATACCTTAGAAATTTTAAAATACGTCGGTAAATTTCATCCTTTGGTACTGCACTTGCCCATAGGATCTTTGTTGATGACATTTTTGTTGTTAGTCATTTCAAGGTTTCAAAAAGCAAGACTTGAAAAGGCCATTCGGATAGGGGTTGATTTTTCTTTTGCTGGAGCATTGACGGCCAGTCTGATGGGCTATTTACTTTCTTTGGACGAGGCTTATGATTTTAATAGT
>CAJXEG010000033.1 GCA_913052425.1 uncultured Flavobacteriaceae bacterium
AACCATTAATGAATTGGCAACCAAAATTAATTTTGCAGCAGGTACCGATCGGATTCAGGGTAAAAAAGTGATGAATTCCTTGAATGAAATCAAGAAATTACTTGATGAAAACCCCGATGGTAGTTTGGTGATTGAAGGTCATACTTCAAGCGATGGTGAGGCTGAGGCCAATCTTGCACTGTCTCAAAATCGCGCAGCCGCTGTAAAAGCATTTTTAGTCAATTTGGGTGTCAATCCCGACCGACTGAAAACCGAAGGCTATGGTGAGGAAAGGCCCATTGCAGACAACGAAACCCAAGAGGGCAGAGCCTTAAACAGAAGGGTACAATTCAGAACAGAATTTTAGGAAATTAAAAAAGGGGTTTTCACCCCTTTTTTTACTTTATATTTTTTAATCCCAAGATGGTTTCTTTGGGATTCGCCGAGGAAAAGACAAAACTTCCAGCTACCAAAACGTTTGCGCCACATTCCATCAGTTGCTTGGCGTTTTGATCGGTAACGCCACCATCAATCTCAATCTGGGTTGAAGCTCCTGACTTTTCAATAATGGTGCTGAGCTTTTTTACTTTTTCATAGGTCGTTTCTATAAAACTTTGTCCGCCAAAGCCCGGATTGACACTCATCAAACAGACCAGGTCAATCTCATTGATAATGGGTTCCAACAAATCTACAGCAGTATGTGGATTTAGGGCCACTCCTGTTTTCATGCCGTTACTTTTGATGGATTGTAAGGTTCGGTGAAGGTGGGTAGAAGCCTCGAAATGTACGGTGAGTATATAACTGCCCAGGGCTGCAAAAGTTTCAATGTAGCGTTCCGGTTGAACGATCATCAAATGCACATCTAAGGGTTTTTCTGCATGAGCAGCGATCGATTTGAGTACTGGCATACCAAAAGATATGTTTGGGACAAATACCCCATCCATCACATCGATATGAAACCAATCTGCCTCACTGCTATTGACCATTTTACAGTCGCGTTCTAGATTTCCGAAATCCGCTGCCAAAAGCGAGGGAGCAATGATGGTTTGCATTATGAATGATTCAATTTAACCCAAGTAAGTTTTCAAAATTTTACTTCGGGAGGTGTGTTTTAGTCTGCGGATGGCTTTTTCTTTGATTTGCCTAACCCTTTCACGAGTCAAATCAAAGGTTTCTCCGATTTCCTCCAAAGTCATGGCATGTTGATTGCCCAAACCAAAATACAAGCGAACCACATCCGCCTCACGGGGTGTTAAGGTTTCCAAAGCCCTCTCGATCTCAGTTCTTAGGGATTCGTGTAAAAGCGTTTTATCGGGGTTGGGAGATTCACCACTATTCAGTACATCATAGAGGTTGGAGTCCTCTCCTTCGACCAAAGGTGCATCCATAGAGACGTGTCTACCGGAGTTTTTGAGGGACTCTTTCACATCATTGATGGTCATGTCCAATTCCTTTGCGATTTCCTCGGCTGAGGGCGCTCTCTCATGTGCTTGCTCTAAAAAGGCGTAGGTTTTATTGATCTTGTTGATCGAACCAATTTTATTGAGCGGTAGCCTGACAATTCTCGACTGCTCTGCCAAGGCTTGTAAAATCGATTGCCTGATCCACCAAACAGCGTAGGAAATAAATTTAAAACCTCGGGTTTCATCAAAACGTTGGGCTGCCTTGATCAATCCCAAATTTCCCTCGTTGATCAAGTCGGGCAATGTCAAGCCTTGGTTTTGATATTGTTTGGCAACAGAGACAACAAAACGGAGGTTGGCTTTGGTCAATTTTTCTAAGGCGATCTGGTCGCCTGCCTTGATCCTTTGCGCCAATTCCACCTCTTCCTCTGCCGTGATCAAATCTACCTTTCCAATTTCTTGAAGGTATTTGTCCAGAGAGGCCGTTTCACGATTGGTTACCTGTTTTGTAATTTTGAGTTGTCTCATGAAAAAGTATTAAGCTACATATTATTATACGTTTAAAAATCAAAAATGTTACACCCGGAACCTTATTTATTCGTTTCTCGGTTTTTTATTCCGCTCAGGCCTTGGTAACAAAGCTTTTCTGGAAACTTTTTGTTTTCTTGTTTTGGGATCAATACCGAAGTATTTGACATCAAAAGTATCACCCATGTTAATCTCATCTGTCACTTTATCAATTCTGTCCCACGATACTTCAGAGATATGAAGTAATACCTCATTTCCGGGTACAAATTCGACAACCGCTCCAAAATCTAATATCTTAACAACAGTAACATTGTAAATCTCCCCAACCGTAGGTTTGAAGGTTATGTTGTTAATTCTATCGATAGCAGCATCGATTTTTTCTTGATTGACCCCCAAAATTTCAATGACACCCACATCTCCTTCTTCTTCAATGACAATGGTAGTATCCGTTTCTTTTTGCATCTCCTGAATTACTTTACCACCGGGGCCGATTACAGCGCCAATGAATTCATTGGGAATGGTAAGGTTTACCATCTTGGGTGCATGTGCTTTTACGCTTTCGTTGGGTTGAGCTATCGTTTCGACGAGTTTGTCAAGTATATGTAATCTACCTTCACGAGCTTGCTTAAGAGCTTTGACCAATATCTCATATGATAAACCTTTGATTTTGATGTCCATTTGGCAGGCTGTAATTCCCTCACTTGATCCTGTAACTTTAAAGTCCATATCTCCAAGATGATCCTCATCTCCAAGGATATCACTCAAAACAGCAAAACGATCACCATCAGAGATCAATCCCATGGCAATACCGGAAACGGGTCTTTTCATTTTTATTCCTGCATCCATCAAGGCCATGGTTCCGGAACAAACCGTTGCCATTGACGATGAACCATTCGATTCCAAAACCTCACTAACTACCCTCACGGTGTAGGGGCAATCGTCGGGGATCATTCCTTTAAGACCTCTTTGTGCAAGATTACCATGTCCCACTTCACGCCTTGAGGTTCCTCTTAGCGGACGGGCTTCTCCTGTACAAAAAGGAGGGAAGTTGTAATGCAAGTAAAATCGCTCTTCCCCTTCATAGGAGGGCATATCAATCTGATTGGCTTCTCTTGAAGTTCCCAAAGTTACGGTTGCAAGCGCTTGGGTTTCACCACGCGTGAAGATGGAAGAACCGTGGGTGGAGGGGAGGTAATCAACTTCACACCAAATCGGTCTGATTTCATCGGTTTTTCTACCATCCAAACGCATTCCTTCGCTCAATACCAATTCTCTGACCGCTTCTTTTTGGGCTTTACCAAAATATTTGCTGATCAAATCTTCATTTTCCTCAAGTTCCTCCTCCGAAAAAGAAGCTTTAATTTCATCTTTTAATTCGCCAAAGGCTAAGCTGCGTTCGGCTTTTCCTGTACCTTTTTTGGCAATGGCATAGCATTTATCGTATGCCGTTTCATGGATTTGCTTTTGAAGGGCTTCGTTTTCCTCAGCCTGGTCGTACTCACGTACTTCTTTTCTGCCAAAGGCGTCGGCCAATTTTATTTGTGCGTCAATTTGAACTTTGATGGCTTCGTGAGCAAATTTAATGGCGTCTGCCATTTCTTCCTCGCTGCATTCGTCCATTTCACCTTCTACCATCATCACGGAATCTGCAGAGGCTCCCACGATCATGTCGATATCGGAGTCGTCTAATTGCGCTCGGCTGGGATTGATGATAAATTCTCCGTCCACCCGGGCAACCCTGGCCTCAGAAATGGGACATTCAAATGGGAAGTCACTCAATTGGATGGCGGCTGATGCTGCCAATCCAGCAAGTGCATCGGGCATCACGTTTTCGTCATGAGACATCAATTGAATCATCACCTGTACTTCGTTGTGATAGTCTTTAGGAAACAGGGGACGCAACACACGGTCTACGATCCGCATGGTCAAAATTTCTCCATCACTGGGTCTGGCTTCCCTTTTGAAAAAACCACCGGGGTATCTTCCTGCGGCGGCAAATTTTTCACGGTAATCCACCGTAAGGGGTAAAAAGTCAACTTGGCCGGAATTGTAGTTGGAAACGACCGTACACAAAAGCATACAGTTTCCCATTTTTACTACCACAGCCCCATGGGCTTGTTTGGCCAGTTTACCAGTTTCTAGGGTAATGGTTCTTCCGTCGTCGAGACGAATTTCTTGGGTAAATGTTTTAGGTATCATTTTTTATAGGTTGGTTGTAAATAAATCTTGTTGTGTGTTGTAGCAACCAACGAAAAACTGAATCAGTATATAGGTACGCTTTTAATATGAATGGGATTATTTTCTCAATCCCAATTCCTTGATGATCGAACGGTATCGCTCAATATCTTTGGCTTTTAGGTAATCCAAAAGATGACGGCGTTTTCCTACCAATTTTACGAGGGAACGCTCCGTGTTAAAATCCTTTTTATTCTTTTTAAGGTGGTTGGAAAGGTGATCAATTCTGTGGGAGAAAAGTGCGATTTGTCCCTCAGTGGATCCTGTGTCTTTTTCGGATTTTCCATGTTTTTTGAAAATCCCTTCTTTAACGTCTTTGTTTAAGTACATGCCAATATTATTTCAATAATTTTTATGTAAAATGTGTGCAAATATAGTTGTAATAATCAGAATTACAACCCGAATTCTCTAATTAATCCCTAAGAGGTTGGTTAAGGATCAAGTCCAAGTAAAGATTGATTTTGTCTTTGAGGAGTTTTCGGTGACAAATGAAGTCCAGGAAACCTTTCTCCAACAAGAATTCACTTTTCTGGAATCCTTGGGGGAGATCACTTCCTGTGGTATCCCGAACGACCCTCGGCCCTGCAAAGGCGATCAAAGCACCCGGCTCCCCAATGTTGATGTCTCCCAACATGGCAAAAGAGGCCGTTGTGCCTCCTGTAGTGGGATCCGTACACAGAGAAATATAGGGTAATTTTGCTTCAGCCAATGCGGCCAATTTTGCTGAGGTTTTTGCCATCTGCATCAGTGAATTGGCAGACTCCATCATTCTGGCGCCACCCGATTTTGAAATGATAATTAAGGGTAAATGATGTTTGATCGCATGGTCACATGCTCGGGCGATTTTTTCCCCCACTACAGAACCCATAGATCCTCCGATAAAAGTAAAATCCATACAAGCGATGACCAAATCCTTTCCTTTGGATTTGCCCACTGCAGTTCGGATGGCGTCGTTTAAGCCTGTTTTCTTTTGGGCATCTTTCAGGCGATCTACATATTTTTTGGAATCCGTAAATTTGAGAAGGTCTTTTGACTTTATTTTGTCGTCCAACTCTTTAAAGTGGTTGTCGTCAAATAAAATCTCAAAATATTCCTTGCTCCCGATGTGAACGTGATAATCGTCCTCAGGGGATACATAAAAATTAGAGGCCAATTCCTGTGTTTCGACGATTTTTCCTGTTGGGGTTTTGTACCATAACCCTTTGGGAATGTCTTTTTTCTCTTCAGTTTTGGTCTGAATACCCTTTTCGCTTCTTTTAAACCAGCTCATATAGGGGGAATTTAATTCTTAAAATTTTAATCAGTCGAGTGTATTGACATTGTTCAAATCTTCAAAAGCTTTGATAAGTCTTGTTTTGAAGGTTTCCTCTCCCTTTCTTAACCATTTTCTGGGATCGTAATGTTTTTTGTTGGGAACGTCAGAGCCATCGGGGTTTCCGATTTGTGTCCTCAGATAATCTATATTGTCCACCATATAATCGCGGATGCCTTCGGTAAAGGCAAACTGCAAGTCGGTGTCAATATTCATTTTGATCACACCATAGCCAATGGCTTCGGTTATTTCCTCGATGGTTGAACCCGAACCTCCGTGGAAAACAAAATCTACGGTGTTGTCTGCCACTCCAAATTTTTTAGAAATAAATTCTTGAGAATTTTTTAAAATTTTGGGGGTCAATTTTACATTTCCGGGTTTGTACACACCATGTACATTACCAAAAGCGGCGGCTACAGTAAAACGAGGACTTATTTTACTCAATTCCTCGTAGGCATAAGCAACTTCTTCGGGCTGGGTGTACAATTTGGATACATCGATATCGGTGTTGTCAACACCATCTTCTTCTCCTCCTGTGACGCCCAGTTCGATTTCCAGGGTCATTCCCATTTTTTCCATACGGGCGAGGTAAGTTTTACAAATTTCTATGTTTTCTTCAATGGGCTCCTCAGAGAGGTCTATCATGTGAGAGCTGTATAGTGGTTTTCCGGTTTGTCGGTAAAAAATTTCACCGGCATCGAGCAAACCGTCTATCCAAGGCAATAGGTTTTTTGCACAGTGGTCGGTGTGCAATATAACGGTAGCACCGTATTGTTTGGCCAATTCATGGACGTGTTTGGCTCCTGCAACTCCTCCGGCAATGGCTGCTCTTTGATTTTCGTTGGACAGCCCTTTTCCAGCCATAAACTGGGAACCTCCATTTGACAATTGAATGATCACGGGACTGTTCAGTTCGGCAGCAGTTTCGATCACCGCGTTGACGGAGTTGCTCCCTACTACATTGACTGCCGGTAGGGCAAAAGATTTTTGTTTGGCAAATTGAAATAAATCTTGCACTTGACTTCCTGTCAGTACACCTTTTGGAAAGTTTTGGTTCATTAAAAATTGGTTTACAATGACAAAAGTATCAAACTTTTTCAGTTTAAAATGGATAATTTATACCAATATTAAAAACAGCATTACTAATGGCATATTCTGTTTGCCATCTCGAGGATTGAGGAAGGGAGGGGTTATAAGTTTTGAAGCCTGTATCCAGACGAAAAACAAAAAAATCGAAGTCGTATCGCAATCCAAAACCGGTACCGATGGCAATCTCGGTCAAATCTTCAAAGCCGTCAAAACGGTAATCTGGGTCAGTAACGTTGTCCAGAACATTCCAGATATTCCCGGCATCGATAAAAAAGGAACCGTTCATTTTACCGACCAGTGGAAAACGATATTCTAAATTGAAGGTCAATTTCAAATTGGCTTCATTAAATTCATTGAGGTTGTTGCTGCTTCCCGGCCCTAACTTATAGGCCCTCCATCCACGGTTGTCATTGGATCCTCCCGAAAAATAGGACCTTGTAAAAGGGATGCTGTTGGCGTTGTCAAAGGGGATAGCGATGCCCCCAAAAGCCCGCAGCGCCAAAACCGTTCTGGCAGATAATTGCCAGTGTTTGATGTAATTTAATTCTGTCTTGATGTATTGGGACGGCGTAACACCGGCAATTTCATACTGGTTGTTCTCATTTTTTTGTGCATTGGTAGATTTTATGATTTCGTTGAGTAAAGTTCCCACCAAACTCAGTTTCCATTGCAATTGAAAAAAAGATTCATCCAGTATGTTTTGTTGACTTTTGTAATTCAACAGAAATGAAGAACCAAAAATCAGGTTGTTGGTGGTCAATCGCGTTTGTCGTTCTTTGATCAGGTTTACATCTTGATATTTGGTGTCTTCTTCTGTCAAAGCGGTTTGATTGTTGCGCACTTGGTATATAAAGTCGTTGGCACCCCCCGGAATTTTCAGATTCCCTTTGGCATCTATATTTTCGGACTTGTTGTTATAGGATTTGGCAATTTCATTGAGTTTATCGTAGGAATTTTTATAAACGTTGAAATAATTATTGATGTTTTGGTTATTGATAAACTCTAAATCAATGATTTTAAGGTTGAGCTTGGCCAATGAGTTGGGTTCCCAGTTCAATTGATAGCCGGCTCCGAAATACTGTTTGTCCAATCCGATATTTTGTTGGAGGGTAGCATTAAAAGTGACATCAGTGGAAGGATTCATGGTTTTGGGAATGATGCGGTCAACATTTACAGGAAAAAGAATCCTGGGAAACCTCAACTTAATGTCTGCCCCCAGTTCGTAAAGGTTGAATAACTGTTGTTCAATGGAGGCGATGTCGCTGGAGGAACCAAAGGTGTTTTTAACCCCTATTTCGAGAATTTCTGCCCCCCTGAAAATATTTCTAATGCCAAAAGAACTTCCTATTGAAAACCCAAAATCTTGGATGTTGGAATGGGACAAGTCTAGATCAAAACCCATCGAAAAACGCTCTTTGGGATTTAAAAATATATTGGCTACCAAATCCGGACGATCTTTGTCCATCAGGCTGTAAGTAATACTGGGGTATTTAAAATTCCTGAGGTTGGAGATGTATCGATAGGTTTGTGTTCTTTCCAAATCGCTGTAGGCTTGCCCCTTTTGAATAAAGATGACTTCTTCCAAGGTCTTGGGCTTGTATTTTAATTTTCCCTTAAAATAAACGGTAAAATCCTTGCGATTAATGCTGTCGGTATAGCTGGAAAGTTGACCCAGTTGCCCGGGAGTATCGACATAGACATTGATTTTTGAAACAGGATGGATGCGGTAGGGAACATTTTTTAGGGTGTTATTTTCTCTTTTTTGGAGGTCAGAAATTTCAATCACCACCGGGATTTTGGTATCCACACCGCTGCTGTCAATTGCCGCCGTATATTGAATGCTGTTTTGCTGAAAGTTGTAAACACCGTTATTTCTAAAAAAATTTATCAACCTCGAACGTTCGGCTTCAAACCGATCGATCTCAAAGGGATATCCTTTTTGGATCAAACGCTTTGCTGGGGACAATTCATAGAGCGAATCCAAGGCAGGGGAGCTTATTTTTTTACTCACTGAGTCAATGGTGTATTGTTCCCCGGTCTTGATAAAATATTGAACACCGGCTTTACGGTCGGCACCCAATGTTTTATTCGATAGGACTTCCGTATCAAAATAGCCCTGATTTTTGTAAAATTGTCGCAAGCGATTGATGCTTTTTTGGATGGAAACAGTGTCTAAAAAAACGGGAGCTTCTCCACTTTCTTTGAGCCAATTGTTAAAGCTCGTCTTGTATCTTCCCAACTCTTTGACCTGTTTTGGGGAAAGCCAATTGTCCAGGCGCTTTTTTCTTTTTTCTTTTCGGTACAGCCAATCGATAAAAACAGAATCCGGATTGGATCCCGCCAGGGAGTATATATTCCTTTTGAATGGGATTCCCAACAATTTTTTGTTGGGCTGATCCACCAGCAAAAACTTTATCGGATCATTGGTTAATTCCTGATTGTTTTTAAAGATTGTATTCTTCTCCAATAAGTATTGATCCCCTGCAATTTTTTTGGCACCAGCACACCCATTAAGTATCATCAACAAGATAAAGATTATCGCTAACTTTGATGGCATGATGTTATCCATGGGAAGAATATTTGCTAAAATTACGTTTTTTGGATGTTAAGCAAAAATCAACAGAAACATATCCGTCAATTATCCCGAAAAAAATACAGGCAAGAAAGCGGTTTGTTTGTTGCTGAAGGTGAAAAATTGGTGAACGAATTATTGGATTCGGGCTGGAAAGCCGATCAAATATACACCACCGTAGCGCTCCAAAAAACACCTCACACCATAGTCGATCCCTCTGTACTTAAAAAAATATCCCATTTGGCATCCGCCTCCCCCATGTTGGGGGTCTTTCAGTTGCCTCAATACAATACTGCCGATACAGACCTTGACGGGTTCTCTCTTGTTTTGGACAGCGTTGCTGATCCCGGTAATTTGGGAACCATCATAAGATTGTGTGATTGGTTTGGGATCAAAAATCTTTTTTGCAGTCCCAAAACGGTAGATTGTTTTAATCCTAAGGTGATCCAATCCACTATGGGATCGATCGCCAGGGTACGATGCCACTATGTTGACCTGCTGTCTTTAATCGAAAATTGCGACACCAAGGTTTACGCCGCCACGCTCGATGGAAATTCGCATTACCAAGAATCCTTTCCAAGCCATGGGCTTTTGGTAATGGGGAGTGAATCTCATGGGATCAGTGATGAATTATTAAAAAAGATCGAAAATCGAATTACCATCCCTTCTCGCATTGGAGATGTCGGGCCCGAAAGTCTCAACGTTGCCACAGCAACTGCCATTTTGTTAAGTGAGATTTTTCGCCCTTGATCCGGGGTTAATTATTCGAAAGTGAGGTTGATGGCAAACCCCCGACTGACCATTTTAGTGATGCCACCCGTCCAAGGACTGTCTGCGGGGTCATTCACACTATCAGGAATCAACTCGTTTTGCATCGAAAATATTCCCCTGATGGATGGTGAGAATTTAAAGTAAAACAGATAAAAATCTAGTCCCAAGCCTATTTCATAATTAAAATTCTGAGGTTCTGTTTTGAATACATTACTGAAGTTGTCGTCAATATTTTTGTGGTTGCTCGACAGGTTGAAATCTGTAGAGATTCCAGCCAACACAAAGGGTCTGAAGTTGTTGATGCGCGCAGCACTGAATTTAACCATCAATGGAAGGTGAATGTAGGTCGATTTTACCTCCCTAAAACGATCGGAATCATCCGTAAAAAGGGGGTGTTTATGAAAAATCAAATCCCTTTTGGAATAATACAAACCGGGTTCGATTCTGATGTTAATGTATTTATTGACCCGCAAGTCACCGATCAATCCTACATTAAAGCCTGTTGTGGACTGCACCTCTATGTCTTTGAATTTTACCTCATAATAACTTTCGTCGTATAAAAACTTAAAATCATAGGAGTTGACACCAACGTAATAACCATAGTGAAGAAAACGATCATCAAAAGTGGGCAGGTTGATTATCTTTTCTCTTACCCTAGGATATTGTGCATTAGCAAAATTGCCCACAAAGCAAAATAGGGCAGCAGTGAGAATAAGAATTTTATTGTGTCGGTTTTTGTGCACGATAAATAGAAGCTACTCCCAAGGTTTGTGGAATATCCTCTACAGCTATAAACCCATTTTTTGCTAAAATATTGTTGAAAGCTTCGCCAAAAGGAAAA
>CAJXEG010000034.1 GCA_913052425.1 uncultured Flavobacteriaceae bacterium
AATTAACAGCAGAAGGAAAAAAACCCGAAGTTTTATTTTGGGTGGGTTGTGCCGGTAGTTTTGATGAGCGCGCCAAAAAAATAACAAAATCCTTTGTTAAGATCCTCCACAAGGCAGGCGTGTCTTTCGCCGTTTTGGGAACAGAAGAAAGTTGTACCGGCGATCCTGCCAAAAGATCAGGGAATGAGTTTCTTTTCCAAATGCAGGCCATGGCCAACATAGAGGTAATGAATGCCTATCAGGTTACGCGAATCGTTACCACATGTCCCCACTGTTTTAATACCTTAAAAAATGAATATCCTTCCTTGGGGGGCAAATACCAAGTGATGCACCACACCACTTTTATCAATACCCTCATCAAAGAAGAAAGGTTTGCCATTTCTGGTTCTGAATACAAAGGAAAGCGAATCACCTATCACGATCCATGCTATTTGGGCCGCGCCAACCAAGTCTACCAAGCACCCAGAGACCTCATCAAAAAATTGGACGCTGAGTTGGTCGAAATGAAGAACTGCAAGTCTAAAGGCCTTTGTTGTGGAGCAGGAGGTGCCCAGATGTTCAAGGAACCCGAAAAAGGCAATAAAGACATCAATATTGAAAGAACCGAACAGGCGTTAGAAACCCAACCTGAAATTATCGCTGCGGGTTGTCCTTTTTGCAACACCATGATGTCGGACGGTGTCAAAAATAAAGAACAAGAGGATCAGGTCCGTGTACAGGACATTGCTGAACTGATTTCTAAAGCCGAGGATCTATAAATAATGTTTGTCCCCTTTGATCAGCTTGCCGATCACGCTCGCGTTTGGATTTACCCATCCAGTCGTCCGTTTAGCACCAAGGAACTGGCGGTTATTCGCGAAAAAGCTAAAGCTTTCCTGGAACAATGGACTGCACATGGTGCTGAGCTTCAGGCTGGAATTGATCTGCCTTATGATCGCTTTATTGTCTTGGGACTCAATGAGTCCGTCCAGTCTGCCTCGGGTTGCTCTATAGATTCTTCTGTTCGTTTTATTCAAGCTTTGGAGCAGACCTTCGATATTACCCTTTTGGATAAAATGAATGTTACCTACAGAAATAAAAACACCATTGAGCATATTCCACTCAAAGAATTTAGAACCAAAGCAAAAAAGAAAAAAGTCAATTCCGATGTTATTGTTTTTAATAATTTAGTTCTGAATAAAATGGAATATGATTCCCTTTGGGAAGTTCCTGCTTCTTCGAGTTGGCATGCCCGATATTTTTAATTGATATGCGTATTTTAATTACATTTTTTGTCCTGTTTGGGGCCCTTTGTTTGGCACAGCAACCCGATCCCTTGCTTTCGGCGAATCCTAAGCTTCAGCAAAAATGGGTGGACAGTGTTTATCAATCCATGAGTTTGGATCAAAAAATCGGACAGCTTTTTACCCCCATGGTTTTTTCAAAAAAAGGGGATGAGCATTTTGATGAAATCAAAAATTTAATTAAAAAATACCATATTGGTGGTCTTATTTTTTCTTTGGGAGGTCCGGTCAAACAGTCTCATTGGTTGAACGAATTTGAAGCTCTATCCAAAGTTCCTTTATTGATCAGTATGGATGCAGAGTGGGGGGTAGCCATGCGATTGGATTCTGTCGTAGCCTTTCCTTGGAGTATGACCTTGGGTGCTGTAAAAGACAATACCATCGTTCGAAAAATTGGTCAAAGAATGGGTGAACAAGAGAAGATTTTGGGAGTCCATATGAGCTATGCTCCCGTACTTGATATCAATACCAATGCTAAAAACCCGATTATTGGGAACCGATCTTTTGGAGAAGATCCCAAAAGAGTAGCCGAAAAAGGATTGACTTTGATGCAGGGGCACCACGATGCAGGAATACTCACCTCGGGCAAGCACTTTCCTGGGCATGGTGATACGGCCAAAGATTCTCATAAAACCCTTCCAACGGTTGGATTTGATCGTTCCCGACTCGAAAAAACCGAAATATACCCTTTTAAAAAAGCCATAGAACAGGGTTTAAGCTCGGTCATGACCGCCCACCTCAATGTACCTGCATTAACCCTTTCCGATGAACCTACTTCGCTTTCTCATGCAGTAGTGACTCAGCTCTTGAAACAAAACATTGGATTTAACGGTTTGGCAGTTACTGATGCACTCAATATGAAAGGAGCAGAACCAAATAATCCTGACCTCAACATGGATTTGTTGGCCCTTTTGGCAGGAAATGATGTGCTTTTAATTTCCAAAGACATTCCACTGGGTGTCGAAAAAATAAAAATGGCTTACCATAACCTTCCTACCGTTAAAGGAAGAGTTGAGGATTCCGTCAAAAAAATACTCAAAGCCAAATACAAGGCGGGACTGGCCCGAAAAAACACAGTCGATACCAAAAACCTCTATGCTCGTCTTAATACCCGAAAAGATACCCTTCTCATTGAAGAAGCTTATGCCAAAAGTATTACACTGCTAAAAAACGACAACCAATTGCTTCCCCTAGACCCGCAAACCACCTACGCCCATATTAAGTTGGGAGACGATGACAGTAATGATTTTGAAACACAGCTCCGAGATTTCGTCAATATCAAAAGTGTAAAACCATCAAAGCTTGATGAAACTTTGGCGGTGCTAAAAGATTTTGAAAAAGTCATTATCAGTTATCATCGTTCCAATCGTTCACCTTTTTTATCCCCTGATTTTTCAAAAAAAGAAATTGAATTGATTAAGGCAATAGCCGGGAAACACAAGCTTGTTTTAAACCTTTTCGTAAACCCTTATCCACTGATTGATTTGGGTGATCTTTCTAGGATAGAGGCTTTGGTTGTGAGTTATCAAAACAGCCCCATTTCTCAAAAAATAAGTGCCGGTCTGATGAACGGTCAAGGTGCATTTATGGGGGCATTACCCGTTGGTATTTCTGATCAATTTCCGGTGGGAACAGGAATCCTTTTTGAGCCCAAAGAGAAAAACAAAAGGACAGGTTTGATCGAAAAGGGCTTTGATCCGGATCGATTGGTCGAAATAGATCATTTTGCCCAGCGGGTCATTGATTCTGCCATGACTCCGGGTATGCAAATTTTAGTAGCCAAAAGTGGAGAGATCATATACCACAAAAGCTTTGGTCACCATACCTATGACAAAAAAATAAAAGTAGAAAACCATCACCTCTATGATCTGGCCTCACTGACCAAGATCATGGCTACGCTTCCCCTGATCATGAGGGAAGTAGATCGCAACAGCTTTGGATTAGAAAGCTCCCTTGAAGATTTTATACCGGAGTTGGAGGGATCAAATAAAGCCAATCTGAGTGTAAAAGAAGTATTGTCGCATTATGCCCGGCTTACCCCTTGGATTCCCTTCTATAAAGAAACACTGGACGAGAAAGGCCAACAACTCAGGAAATTCTACCGCAATCGCGACAAATATCGATTTGATATTCCTGTGGCCCACCAACTTTACCTCAGATCTAATTTTAATCAAAAAATCGAAAAACAAGTCATAGAAAGTCCACTCTTGGATTCTCTTTACTACCGATATTCTGACTTGCCTTATTATCTTTTTAAGAATTATTTGGAAAGAAAATACCATAAACCACTCGATGATCTGGCCCATGAATTTTTATATGAACCATTAGGACTGAAACGTACCCTTTTCAATCCCTGGAAAGTGATGTCAAAAGATGAAATTGTACCTTCAGAGATTGATAATTATTTCAGAAACCTTGAGTTACGGGGCTATGTTCACGATATGGGTGCCGCCATGCAAGGCGGGGTAGGAGGTCATGCCGGGTTGTTTTCCAACGCGGAGGAAGTGTATAGAATTATGCAAATTTACCTTCAAAAAGGTAGTGCCAATGGACTTGAATTTTTCAGTCCCAAAACCTTTGATGACTTCAACCATTGTTATTACTGTAACAAAGGCAACAGGAGAGGGATAGGGTTTGATAAACCTCAGCTGGAGGGAGAAGGTTCTACCTGCGGTTGTGTTTCGGAGATCAGCTTTGGTCATATGGGTTTTACGGGAACTTACGCATGGGCCGATCCCGATCAAGAATTGATTTTCGTATTTTTATCGAACAGAACCTATCCCAGTATGTCAAATAATTTATTGGGGAAAAATAACATAAGAACACGAATGCAAGCTATGGTCTACAAAGCTTTAATTCACTAAAACATGAACATTTGAAAATTGTAATTGTATGTTATCCCACCTTTGGGGGGAGTGGAGTGGTCGCAACCGAGTTAGGACTTTATTTGGTCAAAAAAGGATATGAAATCCATTTTATCACCTACAAGCAACCGGTGCGAATCCAAAATTTAACCCAAGGTTTACACTTCCACGAAGTTCATGTACCCACCTACGATTTGTTTAAGTACCAGCCCTATGAGTTGGCCTTGTCCAGTAAGATTGTTGATGTGGTCAAAAGATACAAAATTGATATGCTGCATGTTCATTATGCCATTCCCCATGCCTATGCGGCCTATATGGGTAAAAAAATGTTGGAAGATGAAGGGATTCAAATTCCAATGATCACCACGCTGCACGGCACAGACATTACGCTGGTGGGAAGCCATCCTTTTTATAAGAAAGCGGTTCAGTTCAGTATCAATCATTCCGAATATGTTACGGCAGTTTCTCAAAGCCTAAAAGAAGATACTGAGCGTCTTTTTGACATTACCACCCAAATCAAGGTCATCCCCAATTTTATAGATGTTGAAAAATTTAAATTTAAAACTGTTCCCTGCGAAAAGGGACAAATTGCTCCCGAGGACCAATTGGTCATTACCCATATCAGTAATTTTAGACCACTCAAAAGAGTCATCGATGTTCTTAAAACCTTCAAAATTGTAAATGAGCAATTGAATGTCAAATTGTTGATGGTGGGAGATGGACCGGAAAAGGAACGCGCAATGCGTCATTGTAGGTCCCATAATATGGAAGATGCTGTTTTGTTTTTGGGAAAGAGTAATCAAATAGATGAGATACTTTGTTTTTCTGATCTGTTCCTTTTGCCTTCAGAACAGGAGAGTTTTGGGTTGGCGGCACTCGAAGCAATGGTTCACCGGGTTCCGGTGGTTTGCTCTGATGTGGGAGGTTTGCCGGAAGTTATTGAAAATGGTGTTTCGGGATTTCTTTGCCCTTTGGGCGACGTCAATGCAATGGCAGAAAAAGCCATTCATATTTTGGAAGACCATGAGCGGCATAAAGGTTTTAAAGAACAGGCCTATGAGTCTTCAAAAAAGTTTGATATCGAAAAAGTGATCTCTCATTATGAATCCCTTTACCGGGAAGCAAAAGAAAACCCTCCTGATTAGGGAGTATTAGGTTTCGTTTTATGCATTTATGCGATCGTTTTAACTCACTGCTGAGCTGGATTAGGGTAATGTTCTAAATTCTGAGTTATTTAAATAAAAGATAGATTAAGTCAATAAAAACAAGGTTTTCCCAAGCTTATCAAAACAAAAACAAATGAACCTACATCTTACTTTACCCAAAGATCATCGCTTAGCACCGTTAAAATGGGAAAAATCCAATCCAGGTGTTCCGGATTCTGAGTGAAGGATAAGCTTGGGCAAGAGTAAGAGCTCTCGATATAAATGAGTGCTTGCAGCAAGTGTATCACTATTTAGGGTGATAAATATGCTTTGCATTTTTATATATGCTTTCTTTATCAAAAGTCATTTTTTTGGTTTTAAACCGGGTGTAAAGCTCCATTTGATCCGAGTAGTGCTTTGAATCCGGATCATCAGAACTTCCATAAGAAATAACGGATTCTATTTCTACGCCCTCGGGAGTGAACTTGACCAATTCTATGTATGACTCCCCTTTGATCACTTTTGATTTGCCGTCTTTATAGGGAACCGATCCCATGGAGGTGATCACATCCGGTAGTCCGAAAACGGCTAACTCCTTATCACCTCTGACCAATTTTTGATAGGTACCTAATTTGACTTCGGTTTTACCAAAGTGTTCAATCATATGGTCTTGGGTTTCCAGAAGGGCATTGTAAAGAATATTTTTTGTAAAAACTTTGGGTTCGGGCAATTCTCTGTAGTATTTACGCAGTTTGAAATACAGAATCCCATAAGCTCCTGCTCCGTATGAGTCTGCAGAAGCACGACGATCCCAGTTTTGAATTTGTTTCAAAATGGACTCGACTTTGGGATAGTTTTCGGGATCCATCTCGAAAAGAGAATCGATATTCATCCAGCTGTAACGAAAGGGTTTCGGGAATTGGTGGTCGTATTTAATTTCTTTAAAATCATCATAATCAACTTTTTCATGTTGATCTATTAGTTGTTTGAGGCGTATAGAACGGTTATTGTCATAGGTTTCAAAGTCCATGTCTTTAGAAAACAAAGCCTCAATGGGATTGTCGAGTGAATCAGAGGATCTAAAAGGGGAATGGTTGGCGTTGTAAAAATATCCGGAACGGGGTTGAATCACCTGAGGTAATTCTTCTATATCATAGGTGGTTGTCCAAAGCGTTTTTTTGGTATTTCCGGGAACCACATTGGCCCAATCATAACCTGGAGCTCGCTTAGGGATTAGACCGTTTGAGATATAAAAAAGGGTATCGTTTTTATCGGCGTAGCCAATGCTATAGCCCGGTAAGCCTTTCATTTTTAAAATACTGTAAAATTCACTGAAATTCTTAGCTTTGTTCATACGCCACCACTGTTCCAAGGCTTTTGCTTCAAACAAAGAGGGCGTTCTTACGGAATAATATCCGGAATCGTTTTTTAGGGTTGGGCCATAGATACTTTCAAAATACTTCTTGTTTATTTTTAGGGGAATCCCCAAAAATTTAACGATCAGTTTTGCCTTGTGTTTTTTCAGTTTGAGGTACTGATCGTCCACACGATATAACTTCTTTTTTTTGGGGTGCATTTCCAATTTAAAAACATCTGTTTTATCGGGTTTGTTGACCGTATGGGCCCAGGCGATGTTTTTATTGGCTCCGATCAATATACTCGGACTTCCTGCAAACAAGGCCCCGATGATATCAGTTCCTTGTTCACTGCAAAGGTGAGCTTCATACCAAGAGGTGGGACCGTCCAAAGGTTGGTGGGTGTTGATCGCCAAATAGGTGTTGCCGTCTTTGGTTTTGGAGCTGTTAAAACCGAAAGTGTTGGAGCCTTTTTCATCTTCATCTACGGGCTTGTAGATTAATTTATTCCCTAAAATTTTTTTTATCCAATAGTCCCCTCCCGAAGATACAAAGAGTTGTAATTGAGCATAGAGAAACATTTTTTTTGGAGTGACGGGAAAAAGTTTTTTACTTAAAACTTTTTTTGGATGTAACTGTGCGTAACGGTTCAAACCCTGACTGTAGGCCTCCAGTACCAATTTGTATTCCGGGCTAATATCTTTTTTATACTTTTCATCAAAAAGACGTTCACTACCAATGAATTGGGTGACAAAATCAATACCATAACCTTTTTTGCCTAGCACAACACTTAATAGGGCATTGCCTGCCAAATAGGCTTGTTGGATGGTCTCAAAATCATCTTCCGCATGTGCCCATGCCAGTCCATAGGCCAGCTCTGCATCTGTTTTTGTAAAAATATGAGGTACCCCATAGGCATCTCTAACAATCTCAATGTTGTTGGGGTTGATTTGCCCAATCATTCGAAGATGAATAAGGCATAACAATATGATATAAAAATACTTAATCCTCATTTTTGTTTTTAAAGGCAAATATACCCAAAGGAAACAAAAGGAATAAAAACCAAACCTTGGTCAAATAGGTGAGGAGGACCGATACCAATAATAGAATTATGGTCAAAAACCAGTCACTGCCTCCGCTTTTATTATTATTGATCATTTGCAGGCTCCTTCAGTCCAGCTTTTTAAACCATTGATTTCCGCAAAACAAGGGTTGGAATAGGTTTTTTGATCACAACCACAAACGGGTTGGTATATTTCTATACAGGCTTTTGCAAGGTCTATTTTTTTGGAGTTGATACAGTCTGAGTCTTGATTCTTTTTACAGGCATAACTAATGGTAATTAAAAGTAAACAACCCAATATCCTAATTATTTTCATTTGCTGATGATGATTGTTAAGCCAAAACGAATTAAAGGTTCATTTTTTTAAGTTCTTCAATGGCGTGGTTAGCTGCTCTTGCTGTTAGTGCCATATAGGTCAATGAGGGGTTTTGATTGGCAGCAGAGGTCATACAAGCACCATCGGTCACAAATACGTTGGGAATCTCATGGATTTGATTGAACTTATTCAGTACCGAGGTTTTGGGATCACGTCCCATTCTTGCTGTTCCCATCTCGTGTATTCCTTTTCCAATGGGGGCGTTGGAATCGAAAATATTTACATCTTTACATCCCGCGGCTTCCAGCATTTCGGCTGCCTGAATCTTCCAATCTTCCTTCATTTTTTTCTCATTTTCCTTGAATTCAGCATCAAAAGTAATGGTAGGCAGTCCGTATTGATCCGGTTTGTCATAATCCAAGATCATTTTATTTTCGTGATAAGGGAGTACCTCACCAAATCCACCCATACCAATCCTCCAGTTTCCGGCATGGATGATTTCTTTTTTGAGTGACTTTCCGTAGGAGTGCTCTGCGATTGCTTGAGACCAATCCCCTCTGCTAGCTCCCCCTTGGTAACCATAGCCTCTTAGGAAATCAACTTTTTTTGAATCTGAACCCAAGTTTCTGAAACGTGGAATGTAAAATCCGTTGGGTCTTCTGCCCGTATAGTAACGATCTTCAAAGCCGTCGTATCTTCCACTGGCACCACTTCCCAATTGGTGGTCCATGATATTGTGCCCCAATTCACCCGAACCATTTCCCATTCCATTGGGAAAACGGTCGCTTTTGGATTGCATCAGTATAGCGGTGGATGCCATTGCAGAGGCACATAGAAATACTACCTTAGATTTGAATTCGATTACTTCTTTGGTCAGGGCGTCAATAACCCTTACCCCGCTTGCTTTTTGAGTTTTGGGGTCATAGATTACCTCTGATACGATGGAATCCGCTCTAAGGGTTAGATTACCGGTCGCTTCTGCATAGGGCAGTGTCGAAGAGTTGGAACTGAAATAACCCCCAAAAGGGCAGCCTCTTGAGCATCGATTGCGGTATTGACACGCCGATCTTCCTGCTCCCTCTTTATTCCCTTGGGTGATGTGGGCCACCCTGCCTATGGTCATTACTCGGTCGTGGTAATTTTCTGACAGTGTATCTTTAAGGTGTTCTTCCAAGCAGTTGAGCTCCATAGGAGGCAAAAATTCACTGTCGGGAAGTTGAGGTAGATTTAGTGCTTCGCCGCTCACTCCTATAAATTTTTCTACATGAGAATACCAGGGGGCAATATCTTTGTATCGGATGGGCCAGTCAACGCCATAACCGTCTTTGTAGTTGGCCTCAAAGTCCAGATCACTCCATCGGTAGGATTGCCTTCCCCATATCAAAGAACGCCCTCCTACTTGTTTTCCTCTGATCCAGTCGAAAGGTTTTACCTCATCATAATCGTGCTCTGAATCTTTGTTGTAAAAATGTCGGTTGTTTTCATCAAACCCCCAACGTTTTTGTTTTGAGTAGTGTTTTTCAACGATCTCACTTGGAGTTTTACCGCCGTGGGGCAGATCCCAAGGATCATTGTGCATGGTGGGATAGTCTTCGACGTGTTTGACCATTCTTCCCCGCTCCAGCACTAAGGTTTTTAAACCGGCCTCACAAAGTTCTTTGGCCGCCCAACCTCCACTAATTCCTGACCCTACTACGATGGCATCATATTGATATTTTTCTGAATGAATTAAACTCATCTTTAGATATTTTAGTGACCATTAAATAAACAAAATTTTGACAAGAAAAGAAACACAAATCAAATAAGATCACGGCAGCTACTATATGAATCATCAAAATAATTAAATCGAATCATATTTGTTTGATGAACAAATTTTTTAAATTTACCATCAAACTAACTATTTTATGCCTAGGATTGGAATCATTCTTACACTCATAGTGTACGTTTTTATGGGGATTTGTTTGTTGCTTATGCCTTAAGCTTAGGCGGTACGGAATTTTCCTTTTTGTTAAACTGTAGTATTAAATCTCTGAGGTTGATTTGTCCCCATGAAAAATTTACTTTTATGAAATTCATTGAGAAATTTGAAAGATTTTTAGACCGTGCTGCAGATCAAGTTGGGGGGTATAAAATTTTAGTTGTCCTCGCCCTAGTTGTCGGTTATCTTCTTGGCTCTATTTTTTCTTAGAAAACCTTCCTTTTACTTTTTAGAGACTGCCAATTGGCTTTAGAGTAGGATTCTTGTTTTTTTGGTAAGTTCTTAGAATAACAGTCGAAGGGAATTAGGTTTGTCTTATAGGAGAGATAAAGGGGATGTTTGGGGGATCCATTTTTGTTCCGTCTAAAACACATTGGGCTTTCAACCATCTTTATAAGCCACTTGGGTAAATGGCCATCATTTCCCCAGGCAAAAACAACTTTTTTGCACTTTTTTTTCATCCTATTTAGGTGTTTGACATTGGTGGTATCGTCAGCCAATATTTTGTCCTTTAAGATCTTGGGGTAGGGGGTGACATAGGAGTGAAGATTTCCCAAATAAAAACCTCCGTAGCCAAATTTTTTGGTAAAGTTGATCAGTTTCAAAACAGTTCTGTCATCAGCGTTTGCATCGGCATAGGAGGGATTGAGGAGGATGTACAGTAGCAGTGGTTGATCCTTGTTCCATATTCGCCAAAGCTGGTACC
>CAJXEG010000035.1 GCA_913052425.1 uncultured Flavobacteriaceae bacterium
TTAAATTGTATTACTACTAGTCGTAAAAACAAAATTACAATTTTTGACCAAAGAGGTTGAATTTTGTCTATAAAACAATCCAATTCTTATTAAATTTGTACTGGATTGGTGATGACAATGGAGTTGTTTTCATACTGAAAACCAAGTCTGTTTTCTCGGTCACCCCCTTACAAAATTCGGTTTTACAGATGTTTGCTTTAATTGATTGTAATAATTTTTATGCTTCTTGCGAACGGGTTTTTCAACCCCAGTTCGAGGCCAAAGCAGTCGTTATTCTTTCTAATAACGATGGGTGTGTGATTGCCAGAAGTAATCAAGCCAAAGCACTTGGGATTCCTATGGGAGCTCCTGCATTTAAATTTCGAAACGAATTCAAAAAATACAACATCAAGGTTTTTTCTTCCAACTACCCCCTCTATGGAGACATGAGTAATCGGGTGATGAAAATCTTGGAAACCTACACCCCCAATGTAGAAATATATAGTATTGACGAGGCTTTCTTAAAGTTTGAAGGTTTTGATCATTTCGATCTGAAAGAAAAAGGGTTGAAAATGCGCAAGCAAGTACGACGTTGGACTGGAATTCCTGTATCGGTAGGCTTAGCTCCTTCCAAAGCTTTAGCCAAAATTGCCAATAAGATTGCCAAAAAATTTGATAAAAGAACACAAGGAGTCTACTGTATCGACAGTGAGGAAAAACGTTTGAAAGCGTTGAAATGGACTCCCGTAGAAGATGTTTGGGGTGTGGGCAGACAACACTCAAAACGGCTCCAAGCCATGCAAATCAAAACCGCGTTGGATTTTATCAATTTACCCGATGAATGGGTTAAAAAACAAATGAGCATACTGGGACTCCGTTTGAAAAGAGACCTAGAAGGCGTTCCTTCCATTCAACTGGAAGAGGTTGTATCTAGTAAAAAGTCCATTGCTACTACTCGAAGTTTTAAAAATATACTCACTATATTTAGTAGTCTTGAAGAGCGCATCACTACCTACACTCTCTTGGGTGCGGAAAAGTTACGAAAGCAGAAAAGTTATGCTACAGCCCTTCACATTTTTGTAAGAAGTAATCCTTTTGATCCCAAGGCCGAGCAATATCGCAACGGCTGTACTATTACACTTCCATATGCTACAGACTCCAATTTTATTTTGAATCGCTATGCACTGATGGGGTTGAGGAATATTTTCAAACCGGGAATAGAATATAAAAAAGCGGGGGTGATACTTTTGGGGCTGACGCCTTCCTCTTCGAGGCAAATTAATTTGTTCGAACAGGATACGGCAAAACATACCGCATTGATGGAAACCTTGGATAAAATTCATCGGCGATATGGCCCGCACCGGATGAAACTGGCCAGTCAGGATTTAAAACAAACATGGAAAATGAAGCGGGAGCATCTTTCCAATCGGTTTACAACAGAAATGAATGAAATCATCAGGGTAAAATGAGTGATACAGGTGATAAAATCGTCTTTTTTCAACCGGATCAGGAACTGGGAAAAATGTCTTATCTGGCTCAAGAGGGTATTTCAGCCGGTTTCCCTTCCCCTGCAGATGACTTTAAGGAGTTGCGAATCAGTATTGACCGGGAGGTGGTCAAAAATGAGGAGGCTACTTTCTATGCTCGGGTATCGGGCGAATCAATGCAAGGTGCAGGACTGGACGATGGGGATTTATTGGTGATCGATCGAAGCCTAGAGCCACAAGATAATAAAATTGCTGTGTGCTTTGTGGATGGAGAGTTCACAGTAAAACGCCTAAAAGTAGAGAAAGACTGTGTTTATCTGATGTCAGAAAATTCCAAATATCAACCTATTAAAGTCACAGAGGACAACGAATTGATTATTTGGGGGGTCGTGACTTATGTGGTCAAAAAAGTTTAGACTATAGTCTTTCAAAAATCCCGGCTATGCCCTGCCCTCCACCAACACAGGCGGTGACCATTCCGTATTTTTGTTTGCGGCGTTGCATCTCGTTCAACAATTGAATGGTGAGTTTAGCTCCTGTACAACCCAGGGGATGGCCCATGGCCACAGCTCCTCCGTTGACGTTGACCGTATCGGGATCCAGACCGGCTACTTGGATGACAGCCAGGGCTTGAGCGGCAAATGCTTCGTTGAGTTCTGTTTGCTCAATATCGGACAATTGGAGTCCCGCTTGATGCAGTGCTTTGGGAATGGCTTCGCATGGGCCGATTCCCATATAGAGGGGATCAACCCCCCCAACAGAACAGGCGGCCATCCGGGCTTGGGGTTCTAAGCCCAATGCTTTGACTTTTTCTTCACTCATGACCAAGGTAAAGGCAGCTCCATCGGAAGTTTGTGAGGCATTTCCGGCCGTGATGATCCCACCCTGTTTAAAAACAGCCCTTAATTTGGACAAGCCTTCGACGGTGGTATCCCTCCTAACCCCTTCATCAACAGCAACGGTATGGGAACTGCTTACTTTTTTCCCGTCTTTGACATACACATCTTCCACGGTAATGGGTACGATTTCTTCTTCAAAATAACCCTGATCAATAGCGTGGGCAGCTTTTTGGTGAGATTTAAAGGAAAAAGTGTCGGCCGCTTCACGGCTGATATTGAATTTTTCGGCTACTGCCTCGGCGGTGGCCCCCATACTGACGTGGTAATTGATGTTTTCCATATTGGCTTTATAACTGGGCGCCAACTTATATCCGGTCATGGGAATCAAACTCATGCTCTCCGTTCCACCGGCGATATAAACATGCCCCATGCCTGCTTTGATTTTGGCTACTGCCATAGTAATGGCTTCCAAACCGGATGCACAATAACGATTGATGGTAATTCCCGGCACCTCGATACCCAATGCCCTGGCAGAAATGAGTCGACCCACCTGAAGACCTTGCTCCCCCTCGGGGTTGGCACAACCAACAATGACATCATCGACAGTGGTGGGGTCTAAAGCCGGAACTTGACCGACCAAATGTTTTAAAACATCCACGGCCATATCGTCGGAACGATAGTTTTTAAACCCTCCTTTTTTGGCTTTTGCTACTGCAGTTCTGTATCCTTTTACTATGTATGCTTCCATATGTCTTAATTTCTTAGGGGCTTGTTGTTCATTAATAAGTACTGTATTCTGTCCAAGGTTTTTTGATTCCCCAATAAACTCATAAAGGCTTCGCGTTCGATGTCGAGCAAATATTGTTCACTCACTTGTTGTGGACTGGTCAAATCCCCACCACACATCACATAAGCGAGCTTGCGGGCGATCACTTCATCGTACTCCGACATGAATTTACCCAAACGGTATTCGTTGATGGCCGAGTGGAGCACCCCCAATCCGGATCTTCCCAGCACTTCAATGTCTTCTCTTGGGGAAGGGGGGATATAGTCTTTGGCGAGTTCCAATACTTTCTCTTTAGCCAAACCAATATTTCTTTGAACGTTGTAGGAAATGGCGTCACGGTTTTCCAAAAGATAATGCAAATCAAAGGCTTCTGAAGCAGAAGTGGAAACGGCTGCCGTGGCAATGGATTTAAAGTGGTCGATCAACATGGGCATTTTGACATCCCCTTCGTAAAAACCATCGGAGACCCTGAGGGCAAATTCTTTGCTTCCTCCACCTCCCGGGATAAGACCTACGCCGACTTCGACTAGCCCAATATAGGATTCGGCTGCACATACAGCAGCATCACAGTGCATGGTGATTTCGCAACCTCCCCCAAAAACATAGCCCTGAGTGGCCACCACTACGGGGATTTTCGAGGTTCTTATTCGCATGTTGACCGATTGGAAATCGGCCACCATTTGGTCCAGTGTGTCAAATTGTTTTTGCATGGCGAGCATCCCGATGTTCATCAGGTTGGCTCCCACACTAAATTGTTTGGCATTGTTGCCAATCACTAAACCATTCCAGCCTTCGTTTTCTGCCTTGTCAACGGCTTCGGCTATGGCTTTTCCAATCCCTTCGCCTATGGCGTTGCTTTTGCTCTGAAATTCCAAACACATTACCCCTTCTCCTATATCGTGAACCGCACACTCACTATTTTTAATTACAGGAGTATTTTGACGGAAGCTTTCCAATATGATAAAGGCATCCGATCCGGGTACTGTTTTGTATCCCTGACTGTCCAGGTCAAAGTATTTTTTTTGTCCTTTTTCGTATTTGTAAAAATGCTCGGCTCCGGCATTTTGCATTTGCTTGACCCAATGGGGGATCTTTTCACCGGCCGCTTCGATCAAGTCAATTCCATTCTGAAAACCAATCAAATCCCAGTATTCAAAGGGACCAAAATCCCAAACATATCCTGCCCTCATGGCATCATCCACAGGATAGTATTGATCCGATATTTCGGGAACACGTTGGGCCGCATAAGCGAAAATCGCTGTGAAATAATCCTTAAGGAAAAGACTTTCTTTGCCTTCTTTACCCATCAAAAATGGCATTCGTTTCTGCATTTTTTCGATGGCTTTGGCTTCTTTGAGAATGGGGTTTTTGGGACGGACACTGGGTTTGTATTCCAGTGTTTTGAGATCCAAAGCGTTGACGATGGTTCTACCATTCTGATCTTTTTGATCGGTTTTCTGATAAAAACCTTTGCCTGTTTTGTTGCCCAAAAAGTTGTTTTCCAAGAGGAAGGTCATGAATTTAGTCTCAGTGGCTTTGCCCACCGATTTGAAAAAGGAGTCTTTTTTGACATTGTTGACCACAAATTGGGTGACTTTTTCGCCCGTATCCAACCCTACCAAGTCCTGCAATCTGTAGGTTCCTGTATTGGGTCTTCCAATAAGTGCGCCTGTCAGGGCATCGACCTCCTCAATGGTGAGAACGTATTTTTGTGTCAAATCAAAAACTTTTAATCCAGACATGACACCAATTCTATTGGCAATAAAAGCGGGGGTGTCTTTGCACAATACGGTTTGTTTTCCCAAATTGATTTCACCAAAATGCATAAAGAAATCAACCAATTCGGGTTGGGTTTCCGCAATGGGAATGATTTCAAGTAACCTTAAATATCTGGGCGGATTGAAAAAGTGAGTACCGCAAAAATGTTTTTTAAATTCCTCCGACCGTCCCTGGGACAATTGAGAAATGGGAATACTGGAGGTGTTGGAACTGACAACACTGCCGTGTTTTCGGTGATTTTCAACTTTTTCGAAAATCTGTTGTTTGATGTCCAGCCTTTCTACGACCACTTCAATGATCCAATCGGCATCTTTTATTTTTTCAAAATCATCTTCAAAGTTCCCTACGGTTATTCTACTGGCATATTGTTTTTTGTAAAGCGGGGCGGGCTTTGATTTGATGGCTTTATTCAGCGCGTTTTGGACCACACTGTTTCTGTTTGTTTTGTTGTCTGATGTTCCTTGGGGCAAAATGTCCAGAATCAATACTTCGAGTCCTACATTCGCCAACTGGCATGCTATTCCAGAACCCATGACACCGGAACCTAAAACGGCAACTTTCTTTATTCTGTATTGCATTGTTTGGTTTTTAGCAAATCTATTAAAAAAATATTATGCATGCATAATAATGATTAAAAAATAGTTTTTGATTTCATCCTTTAAATTTTGTTTTTGTCCAAAGGCTTTTTTTTCTTAGCCTTCAGAGGAATGTTTGTTCAAAAATTTAATTTTTTTAAAGAAACTAAAAATGTAATGTCAATTAAAAACTATTATTACAATGATTATAGGTGGTTATTAAAAAATTGGGAGGGATGAATTTTTTTATACATTTGTTTAAAACAATTATTCCTATGAGTCATCAAAAAGTATTTGAACAGTTTAAAGAGAAAGCTGAAAATGCCAGTCCTTTGGGAGGCACACTAAAATTTATGGTCGATGAGAACGCAGTTTTTATTGATGGTAAAGGCGAGCAAAATACTGTATCTATGGATGACTTGGAAGCAGATTGTACCATAAAAGTTTCCACAGAGGTTTTGGAGAAACTCAGGGATGGGGAACTCAACCCCATGATGGCAGTTATGGGAGGGCAAGTCAAAATTGACGGAGATATGGGCTTGGCGATGAAAGTCCAATCTTTGATGGGGTAATTCCCCCAAGTTTTCACCCCCTTTTTACGATGAATTTGATTGCCATTTTTTTGTATATTTAATTCCACTATGGGTTTAGAAATCAACAAAGATGATCTGGTAATCCGAGAAGCTGACAAATCAAAGCTTCTATACGCCATCTCAATTGCAGACAGTATCATAAAGTCAAAAGACTCCCATAAAATATGTGGCGACTTGGATCGTATTTGGAGAATTTGTGGCTACACCTCAAAAGAAAAATTTGATAAGTTGTTCAAGCAATATAAGGGGATGACCCTGAGTGAATATTGCAAAAAATTAAACCCCAACTGCGGTTGTTGACCTTACACCTGCCATCAAGATTAAAATAAAAGTTATTAAAAAATGTTATGCATGCATAACATTTTTTAATAACTTTGTATTTGTAGGTTATTGATCATTTTAATCAATTTATAGTTTTAGTTTTTATTATTTTGTCATGCAATCATATGAATGATTGACTTAAAAATCCTTTTATGAAAATTTTGGTATGCATCAGTCATGTTCCTGATACCACCTCTAAAATAAATTTTGTTGATGATGATACAGCCTTTGACACAAACGGCGTTCAATTCATCATCAACCCGAACGATGAATTTGGACTCACCAGAGCAGTTTGGTTGCAACAAAAACAACAAGCAGAAGTAACGGTAATCACTGTTGGAGATGCCAGTTGTGAACCCACACTGAGAAAATGCTTGGCAATTGGTGCCAATAGGGCCTTTAGGGTTGATCTGATTCCTACAGACGGTTTTCAGGTAGCGCAACAATTGAGTGCTCACTGCAAGGAAGAGAATTATGATTTGATCATTGCGGGAAGAGAGTCCATTGATTACAACGGTGCTATGGTTCCGGGAATACTTTCTGCCCTAATGGGGTATAATTTTGTAACCAATTGCATGGGACTTGAAATAGAAGGCGGCACCGCCAAAGCCAAGCGAGAAATTGATGGAGGTATTGAATCCGTTGGGTGTCAACTTCCTTTGGTGATTGGTGCTCAAAAAGGTCTGGTAGAGGAAAAGGATTTGATCATTCCCAACATGAGGGGGATCATGCAAGCCCGACAAAAAAGTTTGAAAGTACTTCCTCCCAAAGACAGCAAGGCCAAGTCTAGCATTTCAAAATTTGAAAAACCTGCTCCCAAGGGAGCTGTCAAAATGGTCGATTCCGATCAAATTGACCAACTCATCGATTTGCTTCACAACGAAGCCAAAGTAATTTAGAAAACACATTATGGGTATTTTAATCTATACAGAATCTGAAAACGGAAAATTTAAAAAGTCTGCACTGGAATTGGCTTCCTACGGTAGGGCCATTGCCGACCAATTGGGTATTGAATTGATAGCTGCCAGTTTCAACCACAAAGATTGCCAAAAACTGGGGACTTACGGTGTTGAACGGGTCATTCAGATCAGTGACCCTACACTGGAAAATTTCACCGCCCAGCAGTATGCTGTCAATCTTGCTTCAGTCGCACAAGAAAATGGAGTAAAACTGATACTTTTAAGTTCAAGTGCCAATGCAAAATACTTGGCTCCATTGTTGGCTGTTTCCCTTTCGGCAGGCTATGCTTCCAATGTGGTGGGACTCCCTGAATCTTTACAACCCCTGACGGTTAAACGATCTTGTTTTACCAATAAGGCGTTCAACACTTGCGTTCTTGATAGCGAGGTAAACATTATCGGCTTGTCGAACAACTCTTTTGGAATATCAGAAAATCCAAAAGAAATCAGTGCGGAGGATAAGTCAACCACCCCAATAGCGACCAACTTGGAGGTGGAGAAAGTTGAAAAAGCAAGTGGCCAAGTAAGCATCGCCGATGCGGATATTGTCGTTTCGGGCGGTCGAGGCCTAAAGGGCCCTGAAAATTGGCACCTTATAGAAGATTTGGCTACTACCCTTGGGGCGGCAACAGCTTGTTCAAAGCCTGTTTCAGACATGGGGTGGCGACCGCATAGCGAACACGTTGGACAAACGGGAAAACCTGTTGCCTCTAACTTGTATATCGCTGTAGGCCTATCGGGTGCCATTCAACATTTGGCAGGGATCAATTCCTCTAAAGTCAAAGTAGTAATCAACATTGACCCTGAGGCGCCTTTCTTTAAAGCCGCCGACTATGGGGTAGTTGGTGATGCTTTTGAAGTAGTTCCGGAACTTATAGAGAAATTAAAGGCCTTTAAGAACTCCTAGACAGGAGGTTCGTTAAATCCAATCTTAACTTAATTATTTATATTTGTTAGGCACTACTTAACCTAACAATGTGAAATTGATTGCCTCCAAATCAATTGCCTGTGCCTTTGGGCTAAAACCATACAACTACAATTGGTAGATTTATTATATGGTTCATTTGTTGTGGAAAGGCATTGTTCATATGACCATCAGAAATCCTGAATACAAATATCTTATCGGTGGAGTGAGCATTAGCGATGAGTACTCTCATATGTCTAAGTCGCTGATCATCGATTATATGTCTTCAAACTTTTACGATCAAAAAATAGCCCAATACTTTCATCCTAAAAGTGCTTTTAAGTTCTAAATATGTGATGACGAAGTCAATCTGATTTATAAAGAGTGCAAGCAGTATCAACAGAATTTTATCTCTATTGATAAATTGATCAAGGATATGGAGCCTAAAATCTCAGGGTGCCTGTATTGATTAAAAAACACCTAAAGTAAAACGCAACTGTGATAGGTTTTAAACGGGACCGCTCCTTTAACAACGTCATAGATACATTGCTGTTTATTGCAATCAAAGACCTACCTGAAAGCACGAAAAACGCGTTTTAAAGGAATATCGTATGGCCGAGCCATGATACCAAGGCAAAGAAACCTATTTAGAAGTCGATTTTCGGGCTTCGAGTTCTACTCTAATTTCCTTGGCTCTGCTTTCGGAAATCTCATAGTTTCGCATCACATAAATGGCAAAAAGGGTTCCCACTATTGGAAAAACAGTATACGCAACTCTTAACCAAAAAATTGCTCCCTCAGGTTGCTCTGATGCATTGGGATCAAACCCTACCAAAGACATGATCAAACCACTTAAAAGACCTGCAATTGCAAATCCAAATTTTACCATCAGCCAATAAATGGCGCCAAATGTGGCCTCTTTTCTGGGGAGACCATTGTTGAGTTCATCCAAATCACTTACATCAGCGGTCATACTCATCATCAAAGTAAACAAGCCCCCGATTCCAAATGAGAAAAATGGCAAAGCATACAAGAAGAAGTGAGGTTTACCCGGGACGAATAAAAACCAAAAAAGAATATACCCGATGATGGAAATTCCTTGGGTTATGATGAATGATTTTTTCTTGCCAAGAATCTCGGACATTTTGGTCACGACTGGAATTACCAAAAATGTAGTTGTCAAAGCCGCTATGCATCCATGCAGTGTGGGCCATATTCCAGCTGCTGAGGCATCCCCATTGAACAAGTAATAGACAATGATAAAAAAGGAAAAGGCAGCAATGGTATTAAAAGAATTAAAAATTAGAAAAGTAGCTATGCATAACTTTCTAAAGGGTTTATTCATCAACGCATATCTAAAGCTTGAAAAAATATCTCCCACATTATTGGACAAATATTTAACACTCAAAGGAGTGAGGTCTTTGTCATTCAATGTGGATTTGCTTTTGATAAAAATGGCTGGGATAATGGCCAAAATAGTACAAATGACTCCGATAAAGATCGATACTTGTCTGGCTCCTTTTTCTGCACTTTCAAACCAATCGGGATCATAAAAAATAACCCAAAACCAGGGCGCAATTACCCATGCCCACTGTCCAATCCATTGAGCTACAGCCATAATGCGGGTACGTTCGTGAAAATCACTACTCATTTCATAACCCATTGCAACATAGGGTACACTAAAAATGGTGATCCCCAGATAAAACAGAAAGGATATGGAGAGGAAATACCAAAAATTATAGATTGGACCATTGACCTCATACATTTGCCACATGGCAATAAATGATGCACCGGTAATCAATGCCCCTACAAAAATGTATTGTCTTCTTCTCCCCCATTTCGACATAGTATTATCGGAAATAAATCCCATAATAGGGTCGGTGACAGCATCAAGAAATCTTGGTAAGAAAAAAATCAACCCCCATAAAAAAGGTGGAAATCCAAGATCCTGAACAAGGATAACCATAAATATTTGCAATGCTGCAGGAAACATTTGGTTGGCCAACATACCAAAACCAAATGCAATCTTCTGACCCATTGGTACTTTTTTCACTGTACTTCCATCCAATTCATTCATATACTTAGTTAGGTTTTTGTTTTTTTAAATCAAAATTTATGTATTGTTCCTTTAAAACATGGAACGTCTCTTTTTTGTTTCGGTCGATGTCAACGATTCCCCAAAATTCTTCATTGGGGCTTCCATCATAAGGAACTCCGGAACTGTTTGGTGCGAAACCACCGATGTCTTGTTGTTGGGGATTT
>CAJXEG010000036.1 GCA_913052425.1 uncultured Flavobacteriaceae bacterium
GGCCCTTCGTGGTATTGGATGCCGGATGTATTTGAAAAGTTTTTTGGGGATTTTGGCAAGAAAGTCAGTGACTATTATGCCTTGGAACGATTGGATCCGGGCTATCAGGTTTATTTTGGTGAAAACGATTCCATATTGATCGGAGATTCTTTGGAAAAGATCTATGCGGCTTTCGAGGCTGAAGAAAAAGGAAGCGCCGCCAAACTGAAAAAATTCATTGCTAAAGCTGCCGACAATTACAAAATTGCGATTGATGAATTGGTCTATCGCCCCGGGGTTTCCCCCCTGGAACTGGTCACGCCTGACACCATAAAGAAGTTAGGTTACTTTTTTTCGAATGTAAAAAGAGAAGTCACCCGAGAATTCAAAAACCCCAAACTGGCACAGATCCTTCAGTTCCCGGTCTTGTTTTTGGGGGCCAAACCGGCAGACACTCCTGCTTTCTACAATTTTATGAATTTTGCCGATTTTGGTTTGGGAACCTGGCATCCCAAAGACGGTATGTACAGCATCGTAAAGGGCATGGTTCAACTGGCCGAAAGTCTGGGAGTAAAAATTCACATCGACAGTCCTGTGGAGGAAATACTGTTGGAAAACAAAAAAGCTGTTGGGATTAAAGTCAAAGGGAAAAATATCATATCCGATATTGTATTAAGCGGAGCCGACTATCACCATAGCGAAACCTTGCTCCCGGAAGATTCAAGAGCTTACAGTGAGGCCTATTGGGATAAAAAAACATTCGCACCCTCTTCTTTGCTATTTTATGTGGGATTGAACAAAAAGGTGAAAAATGTCTCCCACCACACCTTGTTTTTTGATGTGGACTTCGACACCCACGCCCAAACGATATACGATACTGCCCAATGGCCAGAAGAACCTTTGTTCTACGCCAATTTTCCATCGATCTCTGACCCTGATATGGCACCCCAAGGCAAAGAAGCTTGTTTTATTTTGATCCCCATTGCGCCCGGATTGGAAGATACTGAACAAGTGAGGAACCGTTATTTTGACATCGTGATGGAACGCTTGGAAAAACTTACCGACCAAAGTTTAAAAGACGATCTTCTCTTTAGGGAGTCTTTTTGTGTAAATGATTTTATTTCGGTTTACAATTCTTATAAAGGTAATGCTTATGGCATGGCCAATACGCTATTGCAAACGGCTTTTTTGAGACCTAAATTGAAAAGTAAAAAAATAAAAAACCTCTATTTTACAGGACAATTGACTGTGCCCGGCCCCGGGGTTCCTCCTGCCTTGATTTCCGGGAAACTGGTAGCAGGCTTGATCGAAAAAGCCTAGAACCACCAATAGATAAAGACAAATTCTTCCTCTTTAAGCTGGATTACGCTGTCCAGTTTTTTGATATTGGCGCCAACTGACGATTCGTATTCTACCAATTGCTCGGATATTTGCTCCCACAATCCCAAGCGCTTGAATAGATTGTATTTCAAATATTTCTCTTTTTGAAAATATTTTCGGTGTTTTACCCAAAAGTCGGTATCGTATAAATCTATTTTCTCCAACTCATAAATCCACTTATTGGCTACCTGTGCTTCGAACTGATCTACATAGACTTTTTCTTCTCGGTCTGTGTTGAGCATTAAATATTTCAGGTCCGTTCCGTCGTAGGTATTGTTGACAAATCGCCCTACCTCTGATCCCAAAAACCTGAATGTTCCGTCCAGTTTTATGGCTTCATATACAACCCTTGGGGGATTGAAGGGATTGTAGTTATTGTAAAAGGAAAGTGGGGAATAAGGCAGTCCATCGGCCTCGTCTATAAACAAAAAGACACTGTCTCTGTCTTGATCCCATTGTTCGTATAATCGGTTGTACAACATCCGTATCCATTGATTTTCTTCCATGTATATTTGGGTGTACTCCCGGATGTCGATCATTTCATCCCTGAGGCCAACAAGGTTATCGATATTGGACTCTCTGTCTCCAAATTCTTCCCCTTGTCTTTCGACCCCAAAAGAAACCAATACCCCAAAAAATACGATAAGGAATTCTACAAAGCCTTTTTTGATTCGATCGTAAAAGTCTTGTAAAGAAAATCGGTCTCCCACGGTAATTATCCGCAACAACCAGTTGAGTTGTTCCTTCTTTATCCCTTTTTCTTTTTGATTTTTATCGAATTGGTCGCTCATGGGAAATTATTTTTCTAAATATATTCAATATAAAATTGATTTTTGAATTAATTAATCTTTGTTCTTAAAATTTACTTTGGGATCAAAAATTTCACTGATGATTTTAAACAAAGTTGCCTCAAAGCGATCTAGGTTTTCCGCATTGAGGGCTTGATCCCGATTGTTTCCGTGAGAAAAAGACATAAAATATTGTGGTAGATTTCTGAAAGAAATGATCCCTGCAGCTGTTTTTTGATGTTTGGACAAAAGGGATTTTTGGACATAAGAATAGAGAAGAATTTGAAACAGATAGGCGTAGTCAGTCTGTTCATCAAACACTTCCCAATGAGGTAATTTGAGTTGTCTGGGTTGAATCATCCCTGTTTTATAATCGATGATTCTGAGGGTTTCGTTGTAGAGGTCGATACGATCAACCACACCGATCAATTTGACGGGGAAGTCGATTCCGGGCAGTTGAATACTTTCCTCAAATTTATGTTCCAACTGTAGTATTTTAATGCAATTGCCCTGTTGAACGTGTTTTTGTTCGATGGCTAAGAAATCTAAAATAGATTTTTTGAGTACTTCAAAAATAATGTGGTTACGTCCGGTTTTTTGTTGGGTACCGTGATAAATGGATTGATAGTGTTGTTCCATTAGGGGCAGTAAGCGTGCTTTCATTTGTTCAAAATCTTCAACCCTAAGTAATTGATTTTGGTAGGGCAAGTAGAGTTGCTCGACCACCTCGTGTACCAAATTTCCTTTGTCCATGTGGTTGATCGTCGATTCCATGGTGGTTTTTTCTCTGATCTTTAGCACCCTTTGGTAATAAAATTCCATGGGATTTCTGAGGTAAAGAGAAAGGGAGGAAGGGGAAAAACCCTTTTCGGCAATGGCACGAAGGCGCTGCTGAATGTTTTGGGTTTTTTCGATCATATGATCGGTACTGGGTGGAATATGATAATTTAAGACCAGTTGTTTTTCTTCGATTTGATGCGCCGGCTGCTGTTGGTATTTTAACTGGTATAAAAAGCGGCTCATTTCGCCAGAATTCAATCCATCACTTTGGGTGTTGTGGAGTAAATAAACTCTTTTGGCACGCTGGAGGAGTCGGTAAAAATGATAGGTATAGATGGCGTCATTTTCCAAAAAGGTGGGGAGGTTGAATTTTTTCTTCAGATCAAAGGGCAGAAAAGATTGGTTCTTTTTGCCTGAAGGTAAAATGCCCTCATTGAGATTGGTGATCACCAAATTGTCGAAATCTAACAAGCGGGTTTCCAGTAAACCCATAAACTGTATGCCCTCCAATGGTTCCCCAAGAAAATCGATTTTCTCCCCCTTGACAAGCGCTCTAAAAACCAAAAGTAGCAGGGGAAGGTTTTCGACAAAAGGGTGTTTTTGATGCATGACTTCCAACTGGTTAAACAGGGCTTTGAATTTTTTGAAATAGGCCAAATGAAGTGCAGCACTGGCTTCCTTGGTCTGTTCCAAAAACACCATGTAATGGTCACAAATACAAATCAAGCGGTGGAGGAAATCAGCGATGGTCTCTACGGGAGCAAAAAAGCAATGGTCGATGGCGTGAACCTTGTCCAATGGGTAAAGTTTACTTTGAGAAAAACGATATAAATTTTTAGACTCAAAATCCTTCAAATGCTCCCCGGGATTTAAATCGTGAAATTTGAACAGCGGCAGACACCAAGGCGTGGACAATAAACTTTTGAAGTTTTTATAGAAAAAGGCTCCTTTCTTGGTATTGAGGTGCAACTGAAAAAAGAGCTCAAAAAAATCGGCAGTAGGGGTATCTTTTAGGGGGTAACCCATGGTGACATTCCACCCCAAAGCGGTATCATCGATGGCAGAAAGTGCCGGGGTCAAAAGGGATTCGTTCCCCAATACAACAGCGGTTTTTTCCTCGGGATGGTCTATTGCAATTTGTGCCGCTAATTGCGCAGCGTATTTGGCTTGTGCAACATTTTTACTCACACCGATAAGCTCGATCTTTTTGGACTTGGTGTAATGCTTTTGAAATGAAACAGCTCGAGATCGCAGGGATTTCCAATCCGTGTGGTAATGGCGGATAAATTTCCCCGCAGCATGAACCTTATCTTCAAAAAAATGTTGATCGATATCCCAATGGGCAGTTCCTTTGTTCCTCGAAATAAACTCTTGAATGATTTGAGCTTCGGATTCATTTAGGGCATTAAAACCCACAAAATAGTGGTGTTTGTTTGTCTGGCCCAGATAAAACTCCAAATTGGCAACCGCCTCCCGGAATATCAATCCGAGTGTAGCTTGCTGTTTCTGATGTAATCTCTGATTCAATGCCTGGTATAGTGCAGGCATAAGCCTCCAAAATTCCAAATGGTTTTGGATGATATTACTTTGATCTTCGTTTTTGGCCCATTGGGTCATTTCCTGGAGCGAGAATTGAAAATCAAAGAAGGTTTTAACATCGACCAAATGGGCATCCATTTCGTTGAAGTCGGATAAAATTACTGTGGCCCAGCCCAAAAATTGATCAAATGAGTCCTGCTGTTTTTCATGGGAAACGTCTTGGTATGCGGCATAAAACTCAAAAATCAAATCTACGGGAGCTACTTTTTTTAAAGCGGAGAGCTCTTCGACAAAATTTTCAATACTGACGATTTCGGGTGCAAAAGCAGGTTTTTGAATTTGACGGGCCAATGCATTTTTTAAAAACAAGCTTGCCCGGCGACTGGGCACCACAACTTTGACGGATTCAAATGGATGTTTTGAATTGACAATTTCTTCTGCTATTTCATCCAGAAAAGTTTTCATCAGTGTTTTTTGATCTTGGGGTGAAACATCATACTACTGTTTTTACTATGGTCTTTTTTCCAATGTAAACCAAAAAGCATTTTGATTTTTCATGGGTCATTTCTTCAAGCACCTCGGCGTAGTGTTTGATTTGTGTATAGTGACGGGGGCTTTCTTTTCCGGTTTTATAATCGATGATTACCCAGCCGTCTTTATTTTTCACCACCCGATCGGGGCGAACAAAGGATTTTTGAGGAATCAAAATATCCTTTTCATTGTAGACTTCGATGTCCTCTTGGTAGAAGTCTGAAAGTTGTGGATGATCCACAATGTCTTTTACCATTTGCAGATAGTGATCGTATTCCTCTTTGTTGATATTCCCGGAATGGAGGGCATCGGTCACCACAGCAGAAACATCCTTGGCGCTGGAAACTTCGGCCATTAAATCGTGAACCAACAGACCTTCTTCTCGGGCGGCAATTGCAGATTCGTCGTGTTTTGTGTGCATTTGTACCCAAAGTCTTTTTTGCCAATTGGGCTGAACTTTGAAATCGGGTTGAAGGGTTTTTATGAGGGTTTGTGTATCATCGCTTTGCGCCTCGACAGCGGTGCCCCATTTAAAAGGGTGTTCTATTTCAGGTTTTTGATTTTGACTTCTAACAAAATGGTTGAGCAAGGTGGCATAGCTTTTGTCTACGGCTGTGGTTTCGCCCTCTAGGGTACAAATCAAATACATTTGAGAAACAGCTCGGGTCAAGGCAACATATAAGGTATTGAGGGCATCACCCCTTTCAGCCAAAAGCTCTCGCTCATAAAATGCACAAGCCTCCTGGCCTAAGTATTTTAATTTGTTTGAAAAATGGATTCGTCCCCAACTAAAAGGAGTGTCAAAATGATTTTTGATGGGATACCATACTTTTCGACTTCGGGAAGAGACCAATTCCTCGGAGGCAAAAGGAAGAACCACCACTGAAAACTCCAATCCCTTGGCCTTGTGAATGGTTAAGATTTTGACTGCATCGATACCCTCCGGTATGACAATTTTTTGATCCTTTCCCTTTTGCTCCCAATAGTGAAGATAACTCAAAAAACTTCCTTCGTCTTGGGCACTGAACTCAAAAATATCATCTAAAAAAGCGTTCAAATGCGCTTCCATATTTTCAATTAATTGGAAAGCGGCAATGGCATACTCAACAGCGTTGTAGATGGATTTTTTTGAAAAAAGCTGAAAATCAAATGAAAGGTCAAATTGTTTTTTGATTTCTTTTTCAAAAGAAAAAATGGGAAGAAAAACCAATGTACTCAGGCATTGATCCAAGTCCATTTTTGTTCCCTTATACTGATACAAAAATTCAATGATGTTTTTTCTTTGTTCCTCATCCTCGGGGTATACTGCCAAACGAATAAGAGCGATAAGAAAATTGACTTTAAGAGAACTCCCCAAAGACAAAGATTCGGATGAGATCAAGGGGATGTCTTCAGTCTGGAGTGCCTCGGCCACCAGAACAGCTTGTTCTTTTTTTCTGACCAATACAGCCATGTCTTTCCACAAAAAACCATTGGATCGGGCTGCTTTGAGTGAGATAATGGTCTGTTGTTGATATTGGGGTGTGGTACTTTCTTTTTTCCTGCTGTTTTCGATAAAACGCACGACCACCTGTCCCCCTTTTTTGTGGTTGAACTCTTGTTGGGTTTGTTGCTCAAACATTTGCTTTTGCTCGGAGTCTTCGAACCTAGCCCCTACCCAATAAAAAAACTGATTGTTGAAGTCTACAATGGCGTCCCTACTGCGGTAATTTTTTGGCAAAAGAGTGATGTCGGGGAGCAATTGGGGAAAGGGACTTTCTTTTTTTAAAAGGTTCAGAAACTGTTCATTGTCCCCTCCCCTCCATCTGTATATGGCTTGTTTGGGATCACCCACCAGAAGAAGGGATCCCATTTGATGGTCATCATCCAACCCCTGCAAGGCGTTGGAAATTAATGGAATGAGGTTTTTCCATTGCAGGCGGGAGGTGTCTTGGAATTCGTCGATAAAATAATAACGGTATTTTTCGCCCAGGCGCTCGTATATATAAGGGGCGTCAAGACCCGAAATTTCATCATCAATCATTTCGTTAAATCGACTGAGAAGCAAGCGGTTTTCGGGAAGTTGTAGTTCTTCAAGACCTTTTTCCATCCGGCCAATCAACGACAAAGGAGTCCATTGACTGATGATACTCCTCAAAAGCAAAAGCCTCCCTACCTTGGATTTGGCTTGGGTAAAACTTTCAAGCAGCTGAGGAATCAAGGAATCGATGATGGTTTTTTTGGTCTCTGAAAGGGATTGGGTGTAGAGGCGTTGTCCTTCGGCAAGGTTCTTTTCCAATTGGTTTTCATAAAGACCATCTACAGTGCCATTGGCTATTTTTTTAAAATGTTTGTAAAGGGTTTTCCCGTTAAAATCATCTTCGGTCAAACCTTTATCGCTCAATAGCTTGAGTATGTCTGATCCAATATTTCGAAGCTCATTCTTGAGTGTACTGAGTTGTTTTTGGAAGGCTGTTTTTTGGGCTTTAAATTCTTTTTGATCAATTTTTTTCAACACGGACAGTGGCTCTCGATCATTTTCGTTGAGTAACAGTTTTGAGAAGTCGAATAAATCTTTACCGATATTCCAACTTTTAAGTTCTTCAATTTTACTTAAACTAAAAGCGACCAAGGTGTCGGTCAAGGGTTTGTCTATCCCTGCTTGGTCTAAAATATTTTCTGTCATTTCTTCCAACAACAAATCACTGTCGAGGGTAACCTCAAAGCTGGCGGGTATTTTTAAATCTTTAGCAAAACTCTTTATGATTTTATGGGTAAAACGATCCAGCGTAATCACTTCAAAGGCAGCATACTCATGTAGGATTTTGTTCAATACCCTTTGGGCTTTTTGTTGAAGTGATGGCAAATCGATTTCTAAATCAATGATCAAGCTGGAGCGAATGTCTTTGATTTTGGCATCCTCTATATGATGGGCAAGTAGATGTAGATTGTTTAGAATCCTGTACTTCATTTCCTTGACAGCCTTGTTGGTAAAGGTCAATGCCAACATGTTCCGATAACCGTCATCGTGATGAGGGGAAAGTAATTTTTTGAGATAGGCATAGACCAATGCATATGTCTTTCCAGAACCTGCAGCCGCATTTATGATTTGAAAAGGACTCGATTTCATATGCTGGTATAATTCTTAAAATTAGGTTTTTTCGCCATCATCACTTACCGAATGATTAAAAGAAATTCTACTTTTGTAAAAATTAAAAAATTATTATGGCTTTCGAATTACCACAATTACCTTATGCAAACGACGCGTTAGAACCGCATATCGATGCAAAAACCATGGAAATACACCACGGTAAACACCACAATGGTTACACAACAAAACTCAACGGTGCACTTGAGGGATCGGGAATGGAATCCGACACCATCGAGAGTATTTTAGAAAACCTGGACATGAACAATGGTGCTCTGAGAAACAACGGAGGGGGTTATTACAACCACTGTTTGTTTTGGCAAGTGATGAGCCCCAACGGAGGTGGAACACCTTCTGGAGCTTTGGCACAAGCCATCGATGCAGCCTATGGATCATTTGAGGATTTTAAAACTACTTTTTCCAATGCAGCGGCTACTCAGTTTGGTTCTGGATGGGCTTGGCTTTGCGTTCTTCAAGGAGGCAAAGTAGAAGTTTGTTCTTCTGCCAACCAAGACAATCCTATGATGCCGGGTATCGGGTGTGGAGGAACTCCTATCCTTGGCCTTGACGTTTGGGAACATGCTTATTATTTGAACTACCAAAACAGAAGACCTGATTACATCAATGCTTTTTTCAATGTGATCAACTGGGAAAAAGTGAGTGAGTTGTATGAGCAGAATAAGTAAGACAATGCTCAATGAAAAAGGGGTAAAAATAAAAAGGGAGGATAAATCCTCCCTTTTTGCCCCAAATCTTACCATGAACTTAACCTACTTATGTTCTGGTGATGTAAAAGTAGATTAAAGCCTCAGGTCGTAAATAATAAAACGTTAAAATGCGTTTTTTTCTGATGAATGGATTTTGCTCAAAATCTATTTATATTAGTCAATAATTTTTTTTCTTTCTTTAAAAAAATTATCGTCCTCATTAATAAGCTCTTACAGATTTTCCTTCGTAAAAATTCATAAAAGCGCGGTTGACCACCCGATTTCCACCGGGGGTTGGATAATCGCCCGAAAAATACCAATCACCGAGATTTTTGGGACAGGCTTGATGTAAACCTTCTATGGTTTGGAAAATGACTTCTACCTCGGCCTTGATACTGTCCCCTTTAAGCATTTGTGCAATTTTGGCTGAAATTTGCTCATTGGAAAAAGGTTCATAAAGCGCTTTAACACAATTTTCAACCTTCTCCAATGGATGATCTTGATTGCGTTTGCAATTGCTGTAAATGCTGTCCAAAGTTTGTTCTAAAGTATTCTGGTCTTCGTGAAGCTTGAGGGTGGCCTTAAAAACAATAAAGTTGTCAATTTTGGCCATGTCTATGCCATAACAATCGGGGTAACGGATTTGGGGAGCACTGGAAACAATAATGATCTTCTTGGGATTGAGCCGATCCAACATCTTTAAAATACTCTTTTCCAATGTGGTTCCCCTAACAATACTGTCATCGATGATAACCAAATTGTCGGTGGGTTTGATAACGCCGTAGGTCACATCATAGATATGGGCTACGAGGTCATCCCTACTGGCATCTTCGGTGATGAAAGTTCTCAATTTGGCATCTTTGATGGCTATTTTTTCAATTCTGGGACGCAGCGAAAACAGCTTTTCAAGCTCACCGTTTTCAAGATTTTTTTTGTTTTGTATGCTGTCTTTCAGCAATTGGACAATATTGTCTTGAACAGCACCCAAAAGTCCATAAAAAGAGGTTTCGGCGGTATTGGGGATAAAGGAAAAAACCGTGTTTTCCAAGTCGTTGTTAATGACTTTTTGGATTTGAGGAAACAGCAGTCTTCCTAATTTTTTTCGCTCCTTGTAGATTTCGGCATCACTTCCTCTGGAGAAATAAATTCGCTCAAAAGAACAGGACTTGGGTGCTACAGATTCTTGAATTTGGCTCAATTTTACGGCTCCTGATTTTTTGGTCAGTAAGGCACAGCCAGGAGGAAGTTCCTGGATGTCCTGGAAAGCAACATTAAACACCGTTTGTATGGCCGGTCTCTCGGAAGCAACGACCAATATTTCGTCATCGTCGTAATAATAGGCTGGTCGGATACCCGCCGGATCCCTAAAGACAAAAGATTCGCCATGTCCCAATAAACCAGCAATGGTATAACCTCCGTCCCATTTTTTGGAAGCTTTGCGCAGTACCTTTTTCATGCTAAGGCGTTCCGCAATCTGCGGGGAGGCGTCTGCTTTTGTAAAACCTTCTTTTTTAAGTTTCTTGTATATCTTGGCCACAGCATCATCCAAAAAATGACC
>CAJXEG010000037.1 GCA_913052425.1 uncultured Flavobacteriaceae bacterium
TTTTACTTATTGACGGGATCAAATTGGACGATGCTCAGACAGGACACCATACCCTTAACTTTCTCCCACCCCCCCAAATGATCGAACGCATCGAAATCATCAAAGGCCCCGCTTCTAGAGCATATGGTCAAAATGCTTTTACAGGAGCCATAAATGTGGTAACCAAAAAAGAGACCCCTAGAACATTGACCTTGGATTTGCAAAAAGGAAACTATGACCAAACCAATGGTTCAATTTTTCTGGGTAATACCACCGAAAAAACCAGCGTACTAGGATTTGTTTCCAGAAATACCTCTGATGGCTATCGCTACAATACCGACTATGATTACAATCAATTTTTTGTTAAATCTAGTTTTAATCGTCACAAAACGCCCTTAGATTTTATTGGGACTTATTCAGGACGAAAGTTCGGAGCCAACGGTTTTTACGCCAACGCATCGGCCGTAGATCAATATGAGGAAACCCAAGCCAGTTTAGTTTCATTGTCTCAAAGACGTACTAAAGGCAATTGGATTTTTAAACCCAAGGTCTATTGGAGAAGGGGGCAGGACATGTACGAATACATTCGCAACAAACCTGAAATTTACCGCAATCTTCATGTAACCAACAAAGTAGGTACGGCTTTTGATGCCTCCCTAACATCAGATTGGGGGCTGACGGGCATGGGGGTTGATATTTCTCACGTTAGTATTCGCAGCAACAATTTGGGCGATCGCAGTCGAACCATGATGAATTTCTTTTTTGAACACCGATTCTATCTATTCAACAAAAGTGTAGACATTACTCCGGGTATAGCAGCCAACTATTTCTCCGACTTTGGGAGCCATAGTTTTCCCGGTATCGACTTGGGTTGGCAGCTGAGTCCAAAACTCCGTCTTTATGCCAATACGGGAGCTACCTTTCGCATTCCCACTTTTACCGACCTTTATTATTCGGACAGAACCACTTTGGGTAATGCCGATTTAAAACCCGAAGAAGCCCTTTCTAATGAAATAGGCTTGCGCTTTATCAGTTCCAAAGTCAATCTCTCTTTAGCCTTTTATAGTCGTAAGGCCAAAAACCTTATAGACTATGTCAAAAACGGCCAGGACGACAGTATTCCCTTCAAGGCAGAAAACATACAGCAGGTCAATACCAGTGGAATCGATTTAGAGCTCACCCACCGCATTCGAGTAAAGACCCTCACCCACGAGTTCAAATTCAGTTATTCCTATTTGGAAAATAACCTGAAAAACAGCGGCTATAATTTTTCCCGCTATTCCATCAACAACGATCTAAAACACCATTTTGTGTCCAATTATCAACTGCCGATTTTTAAAGATTTAAGCACATATTTCGTTTACAAATACGCAGAAAGAACCTCTGGCGATCCTTATTCAGTAGTGGATGCTTCTGCCAGATGGACGCTAAAGCAGTTGGAAGTGAGTGTGTATTTTAACAACATTTTCAATACCGAATATTGGGAGTCCAATTTGGTACCTATGCCCAAGGGCAACGGACTTTTGGGATTGCGTTATTCCTTTTGATGTTCGAGTCTTAGGATGTTTTCCATGATCAGTTCTGTTTCCCAACCGCGGTACTGCATGGCATTCCAAACCTTTTTCTTTTGCTCCGCTAGTGGGTGATTTCGATGAGTTTCCCAAAACTTTTCGGCCAATGCCTGACCAGATTCCCAATAGGCTTTATCAGAAATTTCTTTCATTGCATTTTTGATGTTCCAATCCGAAATATGGCGTTGTTTCAGTTCTCTGAGCAGTCGTCTTTTTCCCCATTTTTTGATGCCGAATTTTCCACGGACAAAGTGTTCTGCAAAACGCGTTTCGTTCAGATAATTTTGCTCAATCAAATGAGAAATAACAGTATCCATCGGGATTCCGAAGACTCCCAGTTGTTTGAGTTTCTGAGAGACTTCTTGATGGCAACGCTCTTGATAGGCGCAATAATGTTCTAATTTTTTTTGTATTTCTAATAAGGGAATTCCCTGATTCGGCATAGCCAAAATTAACCAATTTTTGGAGCTTCAAAAACAGCTCCACTTTTTATTTCATTAAATTAAAATCTCAAATCTTTAATTATGGGCAAAGGCGATAGAAAAACAAAAAGAGGTAAAATCATTAAGGGTTCAAATGGGGTGCGTCGTCCAAAGAAGCGTAAAGCCAAAAGAACCCTTACAACTAAGGCATAAAAAAACCGCCTTGATCTCAAGGCGGTTTTCGGTTATTTGGTTCGGAGTAGTCTTCTGTTTTGATCCAAAAAACGGAACTCCAAATAAAGGTAAGCATCACGGGGTACTATGCGTACCCACTTTTTGTATTTAAAATACCAGCTGAACCGGATGGAGGGGAAACCGCTGGTTAGATAGGCAGCGACAAAAGGGTGAAGGTGCAATTGCAACTGTTTGTTTTTGTTGTGCCTATGCTCGACGATTTTGTCGAGCTCTGCGTTGATTTTGTCTTTTAAAACAATGGGAGCTTCAACCTCACCATTTTTGTTGGGATTGGGCTCTCGTGTTTTAATACTCATCTCGGGGCGAACCCTTTGACGTGTGATTTGGATCAATCCAAATCGCGAAGGCGGCAGAATTTTATGTTTGGTTCTGTCACTTTCCATCTCCTTTCGAAGATGTTCAAATAATTTTTTTCGATTTTCGTTGCTATTGAGATCGATAAAATCGACTACAATAATTCCTCCCATATCTCTCAACCTTAATTGTCTGGCAATTTCACTGGCGGCAATAAGATTGACCTCCAAGGCTGTTTGTTCTTGTGACTTGGCCTTGTTGGATCTGTTACCACTGTTGACATCTATTACATGCAGTGCCTCGGTGTGTTCTATGACCAAGTAAGCACCTTTTTGCATGGATACTGTTGTACCAAACGCGGTTTTGATTTGTCTTTCGATTCCAAAATGGTCGAAAATGGGTGTTGATTTATTTTTGAAATACTTAACAATGGATACCTTGTCTGGTGCGATGGTTTTCAAATAATCTTTGATTTCCATAAGCATCTCCGGATCGTCCACATGGATTCCCGTAAAATCGTTATCAAAAATATCTCTTAAAATAGATGAGGATCGATTGATCTCGCTGAGAATTTTACTGGGATATTGATCCACTTTGATAAATTTCTCACACAAGTTTTTCCATCTGCCTAGCAGTTGTTGCAAATCGGCATCCAGTTCTTTGACCTTTTGATCTTTGGCGACAGTTCTGATGATGACACCAAAGCCTTTGGGTCGAATGCTTTTGACCAGTTTTTTTAACCGATTTTTTTCGGCATTGCTTTCAATTTTTTGTGAAATTGAAATGCGATCTGAAAAGGGAATGAGTACCATGAATCTCCCCGCGAGGGACAACTCTGAACTTACTCTTGGTCCCTTGGTGGAGATGGGTTCCTTGACAATCTGAACAAGAATTTGTTGTTGGGTCTTCAAATAATCTTGTATAGATCCATCCTTGGGTATTTCTTTTTCAAAACGAAAATTCTTTAAAGAATAATCTTTGATTTTACCTGAGCTTACCTGTTTAAAATATTTTAATAAAGTAGGGAGATTGGGTCCTAAATCATGATAGTGCAAAAAACCATCTTTTTCATGACCAACGCCGACAAAAGCAGCGTTGAGACCGGAAACGGGTTTTCTGATTTTGGCGGCATAAATGTCACCTACAGAAAACTTATTATTATCTACTTCTTTATTGAGCTCAATTAACTTTCCATCCTTGAGCAGTGCAAAATCAACAGCAGAGGAATTCGATCGTATTATCAGTTCTTTATTCACTCTGATGAATTTTAGATACGACACCATACAGCGTGTCGTTGTTAAACAATAAATATTCAGGATTTTCCTGAAGATACTGACTGAGTAGTATCAAATATCAATGAACTTTGGATGTGTTTTAAAGTGTATTACCAAACACTATTTTTTCTTGTGGCGGTTGGCTCTTTTACGCTTTTTTCTTTTATGCGTGGCAACCTTATGCCGTTTTCTTTTTTTACCACTTGGCATAGTTCAAATTTAATTTTGAATTTATAATTGATTTTTTATGCAACTTCTACCTTGGATTTTACGCCATTCGTGAAAATTTTTGCAGGTTTGAAGGCAGGAATGTTATGGGCTGGAATATTTACGGCGATGTTCTTGGAAATATTTCTACCTGTTTTTTCGGCTCTAGTTTTGATGATAAAACTTCCGAACCCACGCAAATAAACGTTTTCCCCACTTTCTAATGAATTTTTTATTTCATTCATAAAGCTTTCAACAGTGGCTTGAACGTCAGTTTTATCAATTCCTAGCTGATCGGATATATTGTTGACAATATCAGCTTTAGTCATATTTTAATGGTATTATTATTAGTTATTTAAAGGCTTGCAAATATAAAAATTAAAATGATAATTCGTTCAGTCCTACCTTTTTATCTTTGTTGTTCCTTTTTTTAACATTTATCATTTAAGACCAGAATGAACTTCCAAAAAAAATTGTTAGACTGGTTTAAGGAAAACCGCCGGGCTTTTCCTTGGCGTGAAAACGCCGAACCTTATAATGTTTGGCTGTCGGAGATCATTCTGCAGCAGACAAGAGCTGCCCAAGGTCTGCCCTATTATGAGTCTTTTATTTTCAATTTCCCTAGGGTTGAGCAACTGGCTGCAGCCAAGGAAGATCATATTATGAAACTTTGGCAGGGACTAGGCTACTACTCTAGAGCTCGAAATCTCCATGCCACTGCCAAAATCATCAACGATCAATACAAGGGTCGTTTTCCCACTGATTTCGACCAAATTAAAGCCCTTAAAGGGGTGGGAGATTACACCGCCAGCGCCATAGCCTCTATTTGTTTTGGTCAAGAACAAGCGGTTGTAGATGGAAACGTATATAGGGTATTGTCGAGAATCTTTGGTATGGATCAGCCCATTGATGTCTCCAGTGCGTACAAAATTTATAAAGAAAAAGCACAAGTTTTGATGAAAGGAGCCCCTTCAGGTGATTTTAACCAAGCCATGATGGAATTCGGTGCACTTCAGTGCGTTCCCAAAAACCCTAATTGTCAAGATTGTATTTTTAAAACTGAATGTGTGGCTTTCCAGCAAGCAAAGGTGAGTCTACTCCCCATCAAAGTCAAAAAAGTAAAAGTAAAAAATCGCTATCTCCACTATTTTGTGTTGATCGATAAATCCAAAAACACCCTTTTGCAGAAAAGAGAGGGAAAGGGAATCTGGCAAAATCTTTATCAGTTTCCCCTAATCGAAACATTTGCTAAGCAAAAGTATTATCAAGATGATCAGCTTGAATTACTTATGGCCAAACATCGGATTACCTCCGATTTTGAGGTTGACAAATGGAATGATCAGCCTATTTTTCACAAGCTTACCCATCAACATTTGGAAATTAACTTTTGGATTGTCAAACTCCGAGAGGGGACTAATTTAGACACCTCAATGAGTCAGATTCAGGATTATCCCATGCCTAAGGTACTCCAAAATTTTAGAGATAAATTTTTTATCAACTGATTGTGATTGATTACATTTGAAAGTGTAATCCGTAAAATCTTCTATCATGAATGGTACATTAAACAAAGTTATGTTAATAGGCCACCTTGGAGATGATGTAAAAATGCATTATTTCGATGGTGGAGGTTGCATCGGAAGATTTCCACTTGCAACCAACGAAGTTTTCACTAACAAAGCCTCTGGAGAAAAGGTAACCAACACCGACTGGCACAATGTGGTCGTTCGGAACAAGGCCGCAGAGATTTGTGAGAAGTATCTTAGTAAAGGGGACAAAGTCTATATTGAAGGACGAATTAAAACGAGAAAGTGGCAAGATCGGGATCAAAAAGATTGTTACACTACAGAAGTCAATGTGGATGAATTTACTTTTTTGACCACCAAAAAGAGTGAGGCGGAGGGATCAAATCCCGAGGCATCTGCCCCGCCGGCTGTGGAAGAAAATCCTCCGGAAAGCGATCTTCCATTTTAATCAAAGCATAAGTTAATTGGATCCTGACCCTTTTAGTTTTTTAATCGCCATCCTAGACGTTCAGGGTTCGTTGGTGATCCAATTTATTTTGCTTCTTTTACTACTGATCACCTCAGGATTGGTCTCCGGCGCTGAGGTGGCTTTTTTTTCTTTGACCAAAGAACAATTGGATTCTGAAGAGGAGAAAAAATCCCGTCAATTGGAGATCATACGAAAGATGCTCCAAAATCCCAAACGACTTTTGGCCACCATTCTGATCACCAACAACTTTATCAACATTGCTATAGTGTTACTGTTTGCCTCTCTGGGGGAGAGTCTTTTTAGTCAGATTGAAAATCCGTTGGTGGTTCTTTTGATTGAAATAGGAGTGATTACTTTTTTAATCCTCTTTTTTGGAGAAATCCTACCCAAGGTCTACGCCAACAGAAATGCCGTGACTTTTTCCAAAGCCTTGGCCTTTCCAATCTATACCATCGATCGTTATTTTTTGTTCTTTCTCACTATCCCCATGAGTAAAATTACCCGATTTATGGAGTCGCGCATGGCACAAAAAACCAATGAATTTTCGATTGACAAATTGTCTCAGGCTCTTGAGTTGACCAGTGAGGAAGAAACCACCAAGGAGGAGCATAAAATTTTACAGGGAATCGTAAACTTTGGGAATACCGAAACCAAACAGGTCATGTGTCCTCGTATTGATGTCTTTGCACTTTCGGAGGATATGGATATGGAAATCATTGTTCCTCTGATTCTCGAAAAAGGATTTTCCAGAGTTCCTGTTTATGCGGAGAATATGGACAGTGTTGTGGGCATTCTATACACCAAGGATTTACTGCCCCATCTAGAGCAGTCCAACTTTAAATGGCAAAAACTTTTAAAACCTGCTTTTTACGTTCCTGAAAACAAAAAATTAGATGATCTTTTAAAAGAGTTTCAACAGAAAAAAATTCATCTGGCAGTGGTGGTCGATGAATATGGGGGGACTTCGGGGGTGATCACTCTGGAGGATGTGATCGAGGAAATCGTGGGCGACATCAGCGACGAATTTGACGACGATGAATTGATCTATTCCAAGTTGGATGATTTTACTTTTGTTTTTGATGCCAAGATCAACCTTAAAGATTTTTATAAAGTCATTCATTTAGAGGAGGAAGAAATTTTTGAAAAAGCCAAGGGGGAGTCAGAATCCATAGCGGGTTTTGTACTTGAGATCGCTCAGGCTTTTCCCAAGGTGGGTCAGATCATACAATTCGAAGGATATCAGTTTGTCATAGAATCTGTGGATCGAAAGCGGATCAAAAGAATCAAGGTCATTTTACCCCCTTCGCCATGAGAGAAGCAAAATGGGCCAAGGCTTTTTTATTGACCACCATAGTACTTTTGTTGGGTTGCGATAGTGTCCAACAACCCAAACCCAAGGCGCAATTGCGCCTCCAGTACCCAGAACCAAGATACAAACAGGTTCCCGATATTTATCCTTTTGATTTTAAATACAACGATTGGGTGGAGTTAAAAGGCATCGCCAAAACAGCTCCTGATTTGTATTATCCCAAAATGAAAGCTACCTTGTATTTGTCCTATGTTGGGGTAGAAAACAATATAGATTCTTTGTTAAACGACGCTTATCAACTTCCGGGAAAACACATGATCAAAGCACAGGAAATACCGGAAAGGGTCTTTATGGCTCCGGAGAAAAGGGTCTATGGCACCCTATTTACTGTGGTGGGAAATGCTGCCTCACAACTACAGTTTTTTCTGACAGACTCTACGGATCACTTTTTGATGGGATCACTCTATTTTTATTCACGACCCAATTATGATTCGATCATGCCCGCGGCCAAATACGTGGAGCGAGATGTAATGCACCTGATGGAAACCTTGCGCTGGAAGGATTAATCCAACAATTCGAAATCTTTGACCGTATAGGCCTCTCCTATATTGCGTACCACTTGAGTCACCTCGTTGGGGCTTAGGACTTTGGCATCAAAAATCAAAGTGGCTTTTTTGGTCTCAAAATCTACTTTGGCTTCTTTGATCCCAACGGTTTGGTTGAGGTTTTTTTCAATCACTGCCGCACAACCCACAGCGCATACCATTCCTTCGATGCTCATCGCCATGGGCTGGGCTTTTTGGAAGGTGGCTTCAGTGGTCTCAACAGCGCTTGTCTCTACCGTAACGGTTTTTGGAGCTTGATTGTTTTTACAGCCGGTAAAAAACAACAGTCCGATAAATAGCGAAAAGAGTTGTATTTTTTTCATAGGTTAAAGATAATATTAAATCAGAAGATGATCAAGATGGTTTGGGTTTTGTTGGAGAAAGGTCTTGGCTATGATTTCGTTGTGGAATCATCCGCAGGATTATTCCGCTGAAAAATCAGCCGTTCGATTTGTACTTTTAATTTGGTGTGGCACAAAACCACAATGAATTATAGCCATTGTTGCCCACAGTTATTTTTTATCCTATTGCTTTCCAAGATTCGTTAATTTCATAATCTCCACCTCTTGCTATTTTATTATGGAAATTAATCACAATTTGTTCGACTAATCCCATTTTTTCATTTGTTTTCAATACCTCGGGAAAAGTCTTGATATAGTCTGCAATAAAAATACTCAACATCATAAATGCTGTTTGTAAGTTGAAAATGACAATATCTTTATGTGCACTATCATTTTTTCCAAACATATTGGCAAGCTGAAAAACTGCGATATTTGATGGATGAGCATAAAGTGAGAAATATGTGTAAATCAGGTCCAGCTTATCTCCTTTAATATCCATTGTTTGAACAATTTCTCTCCAGCTTAAAAAAACTACCTTATTACCGTTGAATCTTATTAGATAGTCTTTTTTTTTAATCATTGTTCTAATTTTTCCTTGATTTTTGTCATCCATACTTTTGAAAAGTGGACTTTGCTCAATTTCCGAGCGTATTGATTCCATTTGTTTTAGCTCGTTTTCCATTTTGTCCTTATTTTCCTTAAGTGTAGTTACTCCGTCAAATCTATTTCGATAGGGAAGTCCAGCGTGCACCCAAAGCAAATATTTAATTTGTTTTTCCTCCCAGGTTTTAGATTCCGGATATTTTAGGTTGAACATTCCAGTTGTTTCATAAATGTTCCGTATGAAAGAAGCAACTATTGTTGGGTCAATAATGTTATTAAGTAACTTTCAATTTTTAGAATTAAAATCGACGCCATTCAAAATATTTTTCAAGTGAAGGACTTTAGTCATCATCATTTGAAGAACCATTTTTGCATCGGCATCAGCTTGAGTTTTTACTTGATCATAGTTGTGGTGAATTACTGCCTCAAAGAAAAATTTTACATAAATGTCAAATAACTCTTGGCAAACAGGAATCGATTCACACCAAAAAAAGCGTTAGCATTGTTTTCTTAATTCCTCAATTTCCATATTCATTTATGATTGGTATTAATTGTGTACAACTTGAATATATCCACATATTGCGTTTATTTTCGTTATATCTTTTTATACTTTATTTAGTTTAATATCATGATTTTCAATAAGTAATTCCTTAATAATGCGATCAATAAGTTTTTTGATTTTTGCAAGAGATTTTTAATGAGTATGGGTAGATCGTTGCGTGGTTTTACTGCTTGATGATTTATCAACCGGTGGTTTAGAAAAAGAGGGATATTGTTGTCCTTGTGGATTGGATAACAAAAATTGTTAAAAGATTGATCTTTTGCTAATACAAGTGAATACGGTTTTATCATGGCAGTGGTATGATTTGGGTTAACCAATGACTTCTTATTTGGGGCAAAAAAGCGTTTTTTTATAGGCGGTATTTTATTCGAATAAACTATCGGGCATGGGTTCGTTAAGGATGATGGATTTCACCTGAAAATCTATTTTTTGCGGGCCCATATCTTGTTTGACAAGGTGGGGGAAGCGGATGCCTTCCACGGCCTTATAATCACTAAAAGAGGTCGTGGAAGATTGAATTTGCCCTTGCATTTCCATGGTTTCTACCGTTTGGAGTTTAAGAAAATCCTCCACAGCATAAAAAACGGTTTTGTTGTCCGACCATTTGATTTCATAGGCGTCAATTCCATCAACAGATACGATCCCTTGCAGTGAAATTTGATCGGGGTCGATTTCCAGTTCGGGAAATATGGCCACATTTTTTAGGGCATTTTCCAACTCTTCGCCTTTCATTTCCATTTTTTGTCCCTGCATTTCGTTATAGCCTTTGGTGGCATTGATCACGGTTTTTTGCATCACATTACCCATCATACTGACCTCTACTCGCATTTGTTTTTTGGTGGTTTGTCGGTTG
>CAJXEG010000038.1 GCA_913052425.1 uncultured Flavobacteriaceae bacterium
TGGGATTTTGTAGAGCTGCCCAGCCAGATCATGGAAAACTGGTGCTATGAAAAAGGGGCACTGGAGCTTTTTGCCAAACACTACCGGACGCAAGAGGTGATCCCCACGGATTATATTGATAAAATAAAAAAAGCAGCTCATTTTCAACAGGGATTACAAACCCTCAGACAATTGGGCTTTGGGTTTTTGGACCTCTCCTATCACCGTAAAGAGGCAACAGCCATTAAAGACATCAAAACCCATGAAAGCGATATCCTAAAAAGGGTAGAGTTTACCAAAGATCATCCGGAGAATTGTACCAGTACCGCATTTTCCCATATATTCCAAGGGGGCTATTCCGCCGGGTACTACAGTTACAAATGGGCAGAGGTACTGGATGCCGATGCTTTTGAATTGTTTTTGGAAAAAGGGATTTTTGATCCCCAAACGGCAAAATCCTTTGAAGAAAACATCCTTTCCAAAGGCGGGACAGAACACCCCATGATCCTTTATAAAAGATTTAGAGGTAAAGCACCCGATACTAAAGCTTTACTTAAAAGAGCGGGATTGGTTGAATAGTGATAGCAAATTTGCCAGTCCTCAATTTTTTTATTAATTTGTATATAAATATAGCCCAAAAGCTGTTTTTCTTTTAAAACCTCCGGTTTCGCTTTTTGAGGCGCAATCATCAAAAATTTAAAATCGAATTTTATGAAAACCATTCAATTACTGTTTGTATCAGCACTCTTTTCTTGTTTATTTTTTACTGTAAATGCTCAGCGTCAGTCAGTTTCTTTAAACAAAGAATGGGATTTTAAAGGAGCATCACTTTGGGAAGAATCGATAGAGCAAGTGGTTGATCTGCCCCATACATGGAATACCGAAGACGCAGCACAGGGCTATATATATTACAGGGGAGAAGGAAACTATTCCAAAAAATATTTTGTAGATCGGGCTTTAAAAGGAAAGCGTTTGTTTTTAAAATTTGAAGGAGTTCAAACCGTTGCTAATGTGAGTATAAACGGAACCCATTTGGGCGAGCATCGTGGTGGTTATTCTGCTTTTACATTCGAAATCACAAAGAATATTAAATATGGGGAGGATAATTATATCGAAGTAAAAGTTGATAATTCTGAAACAGAGGACGTTCTTCCTTTGGGAGGAGATTTTAATATTTATGGGGGAATTTATCGTCCAGTACAACTTATAATAACCGAGGAGGTTTGCATTACACCACTCGATTTTGCTTCGCCCGGTGTTTATCTTTTTCAGAATAACATTACTGAAGAAAAGGCTGAAGTTGCTGTTGTAACAAAAATTTCAAATGCCTCAGCATCAAATTCAAATATCGAGCTTGAAGTAATCATCAGCGATGCTATTGGAAAAATTGTTCATCAAGGGAAAAAAGAGGTTTTGGTCAATGCCGGTGAAACAAAAGATACAAATCATTCGGTGCTTATAAGCAACCCACACCTTTGGAACGGCCTAAAAGACCCCTACCTCTATTCAGTCCAAGTATTGGTAAAAGAGGGTGGAAAAATAATTGATGAAATTACTCAGCCACTGGGTTTAAGGTATTACCATACCGATCCAGACAAAGGTTTTTTTCTAAACGGAGAGCACTTAAAGATCAAAGGAGTTAGCCGCCATCAGGATTTTGCCAAAGTAGGTTCTGCTTTATCAGAAAAGCACCACAGGCGAGACATGAAACTTATCTCAGAAATGGGAGCCAACGGAATTCGCCTGGCACACTATCAGCATTCTGAGTTTTTTTATGCTTTGTCAGATTCATTAGGAATGACGGTTTGGGCGGAAATACCTTTTGTAGGAAGCAATCAAGATGGATATTCGGATTCTGACGAATTTAGAAAAAACAGCAAGCAGCAACTGCAAGAATTAATCCGTCAGAACTTTAATCACCCATCCATATTATTTTGGGGAATATATAATGAAATTGGCATGGAAAACGATCCGGTTCTAACAGCCATTATTGACGATCTACAAAAGCTTGCAAAAGTGGAAGACCCAACGCGAAAAACGGTGGGCGCGTCTTTTGTGAGGCGTAGTGAAGATCCTCTCCATAAAATTCCGGAAATGATTGCGTGGAATCAATACTATGGTTGGTATTACACCAAACCACACAAACTGGGTGATTTTTTAGACCGAATACACGAAGAAGAACCAGGCTATAAAATTGGAGTATCGGAATACGGAGCCGGAGGAAGTGTAATGCATCACGAAGAAAAAATTCGTAGGCCTTTCCCAATATTTCACGAATGGCACCCGGAAGAATATCAGACCACGGTGCACGAAGGAAACTGGAAGGCAATCAACGATCGGGATTATATATGGGGAAGTTATGTTTGGAATATGTTCGATTTTGGTTCCCATTTCAGACGCGAGGGCGATGCCATTGGAATGAACGACAAAGGAATGGTTTCTTACGATCGTAAAACAAAAAAGGATGTTTTCTTTTTCTACAAAGCAAACTGGAGCCCGGAACCTGTAATCCACTTGACAAATTCACGCTTCAAAATTCGTGAAAGAGATAAAATAAAAGTTAAGGTCTATTCCAATCTTAGTGATGTAGAGCTATTTGTAAACGGTAACTCTGCAGGGATCAAAACAGGGGAAAATGCCACCTTGGTTTGGAAAGATATAGAGCTTAATGAAGGGAACAACAAGGTAAAAGCTGTTGGACAAAGAAATGGCAAAACATATACAGATACTGTGATCTGGATGTACGAAAAAAATCTGATCCTTAACGCTATGATTTACTTCTTCCGATGGTTTATAAAGATTTTTGTCGTCCTTTTACTCGCAGTGGCTTTCTGGATGTTACGTTTACTTGTAAAAAAACAAGTTCAGTCTCGAAAGAAAGTCTTTGTAATTGTAATACTTGTTTTGGCAATACTGTTTTTGTTGGCAATAGTGGTAGGACAAATTCTTGGCGCTGGCCTGGGTATAAACTTTTTTGAATATAGTTTGATTTAGATTATAGATTAATACTGGGGTTTTTATAACTCAATAATAAAAAACCCCAAAAGTATGGGTCACAGTTGGGCGTTTATAACGCCTGCTGATCTGATCTACTCCGATTCCCAATTTAAAAAACCGCCTTCGAGGTCATAAATTTTTTGGAAACCAAAGGAAACCATAACTTGTGCAGCATAAAGGCTTCTCCTTCCGGAGCGGCAATAGACCAATAGCGTATCGGATTTTGAAAGGTTTTCGATTTCGGTAACAAAAGACTCAGATTTGACATTGATGTTTAGTGCCCCTTGGATATGACCTTCCGCGTATTCCTCCGGTGTTCTGACATCAATAATCGTATATCCTTTTTCAACCAAAGCTTGATATTGTGGTTTTTCCAACACCTCTACTTTGGGGGGCTGAACGATCCAAAAAAGAACTAATAAAATTACCCGCATATTAAATCATTATGTATTTTAAAATTAGCCATAAAATTGGAATTCCCTCCACCCAAAAGCTGCAAAAATATTTGGATTGTTCCGCTTTAGATCTTAAAACAAATCCCATCAATAGGATGGCGATGCCCAAAACCAAAAAAACATTTGAAGAGACAGCATAGTATATTTCCAAAAAAACAAAAAGCAACAACAAAAGTCCCCCCAACCATTGGGTATTTGGAACCCCCCATTTTTGGGGCCAGGTAGACAGATGGGGATCGTCTGATTTTAAATCTCGGATTTCAAAAGGAAGGGTGGCCACCAATACAAAAAGATAGCGTTGGAAAGCGTACACCAGAGAAAATTCGCTTGTGTTCTGGCCGCCCATGGAAAGCGATAAAAAAACGGTGATCATTACCCAACTGAGTGCTACCAAATGAATTTTTAAGCCCTTAAACCCTCTAAAATTCAGTGTAAATCCCGGTAAGGGCAAACAGTAGAGCAATACCAACAAAAGGGTTGAAAAAAGAATGATCTGGGAAGAAAGGGGCAATTGTAATCCTACTCCTACAATTAGAAAAACACTAAATGCAGTAAATCCCATTAAAAATACAAGTCCCTTGATTTTATGACCAATGCCCTCCAATAAAAATCGGTGAAACTTGATAAAGTTATAAGCCAAAAAAGGGGCAACAAACAAAATCAATTGATGGGAGAAACGCAGAGAAAGATCAAAATCCAAAGCGGTGATCTGGGCGAGGGCCAAAACCGCCAAGCCCACATGAATATTGTATCTAACGTAGTTATCAAAAAGCTTGTTGATCCATACCACCGGACAAAAGTATCTGTAAACTGTTAATAAGTGGAATTTTTGTTCAAAAAAAATGGAGAAATGGACAGCAGGGGGTAAAAAAGATGAACATCTAAAGGCTAATTTTGTTTAAAATGCTCAATGTATGCAGCCAGACAAATTTGCTTTACGCCATATAGGCCCAAAAGAAGAGGAGATTTCAAAAATGTTAACGGCTTTGGAAGTCGATTCGATAGAGGAATTACTATCGCAAACCATCCCTGAAGAAATCAGATTAAAGCAACCCATGGCCTTGCGCGAGGGAATTAGTGAGTTTCGTTTTTTAAACGAGTTAAGAACACTTTCTGACGAAAACCAACTGTTTGAAACCTATATCGGTATGGGTTATCACCCCACCATCACCCCGGCGGTCATTCAGCGCAATGTATTGGAAAATCCGGGTTGGTATACTGCCTACACCCCCTATCAGGCGGAAATTGCCCAAGGGAGATTGGAAGCCCTTTTTAATTTTCAAAGCATGGTATGCGACCTTACGGGCATGGAATTGGCCAACGCCTCCCTTTTGGACGAAGCAACAGCAGTAGCAGAAGCCATGACCTTGGCCTATGCGGTAAGATCGCGGGAGCAAAAAAAATCAGAGGCTCATAAACTTTTTGTATCACAAGATATCCTCCCACAAACCCTGGCAGTATTAAAAACCAGAGCCCTTCCCTTGGGGATTGAGTTGGTGGTAGGCAAAGCCGAAAATACAGGTTTTGACCCCTCCTTTTTTGCGGCCTTTTTTCAATATCCCGGTAAAGACGGCAACATCATTGATTTGCCTGCCATGGTTAGCAAGGCAAAAACTTTTAGTCTTAAAACCATCGTCGCTGCGGATTTACTGAGTTTGACCTTGCTGGAAGCCCCGGGAACCTATGGCGTAGATTTAATGGTAGGCACCACCCAGCGTTTTGGTATCCCTTTGGGGTATGGAGGCCCTCATGCGGCCTATTTTGCCACCAAAACAGACTATAAAAGAAACATTCCGGGACGCATCATCGGACAAAGCAAAGATCTGGACGATTCCCCCGCCCTGAGGATGGCCCTTCAAACCCGAGAACAACACATCAAAAGAGATCGGGCCACTTCAAACATCTGTACCGCACAGGTCCTACTGGCAGTAATGGCGGGAATGTATGCCGTCTATCACGGGCCCAAAGGCCTTAAAAAAATTGCCAAAAGGATACATTTAAATGCCGCCAAACTCGAAAAAAAATTAGTCGACTTGGGGTTGAACCAACTCAACGACTATTATTTCGACACCCTAAAAATCAAAATCAATGCTGCGGCAGTAAGGACTGAGGCAGAGAAACATGAAATCAATTTTCACTATATCGATCAGTGGACCGTGGGCATTGCCATCAATGAAACCACAGACGAGGTCGCCCTTTTAAAAATATTAAATGTATTCGAAACCGTAGTACATCAAAAAAACATCAATGGAAAAGTGAAAATCGAAAATCACCGCTACCCCATTGATCAGAAAAGAAGAAGCCCTTATCTCACCCATAAGGTTTTTAATTCTTTCCATTCCGAAACAGCAATGATGCGCTACATCAAAAGTCTGGAGCGTAAAGATCTGTCCTTAAACCACTCCATGATTTCGCTGGGTTCGTGTACGATGAAACTCAATGCTGCCGCTGAAATGTTGCCATTGAGTTGGCCCAGATGGTCGAGTATTCACCCTTTTGTTCCGAAAGAACAGGCCCAAGGTTATCACAAAATGCTTCATCGTTTGGAAAATCAACTCAGTGAAATTACAGGCTTCTACGCCACCTCTTTACAGCCCAACTCCGGAGCCCAAGGAGAATACTCTGGACTGATGGTCATCCGGGCCTATCACGAGTCCAGAAATGAGGCCCATCGATATATCTGCTTGATTCCCTCCTCTGCCCACGGAACCAACCCCGCCTCGGCCGTAATGGCAGGGATGAAAGTAGTGGTCGTCAAAACCGATGAATTGGGAAATATCGATTGGACAGATTTTTCAGAAAAAACAGACGAGCATCGCGATCAACTGGCAGCACTGATGATCACCTATCCTTCCACCCATGGGGTATTCGAAGCCAACATCAAAGACATTACCGGAAAAATTCACGAATGTGGTGGACAGGTGTATATGGATGGAGCCAACATGAACGCACAGGTGGGACTGACCAGCCCCGCTGAAATTGGCGCGGATGTTTGTCACTTGAATTTACACAAGACCTTTGCCATTCCTCACGGAGGGGGAGGCCCGGGCGTTGGGCCCATTTGTGTGGCAGCCCATCTTGCGGATTTCCTGCCACAACACCCTGTGGTTCAAACCGGAGGAAGCGCATCTAAAGATACAATATCTGCCGCTCCATGGGGGTCGGCACTGGCCTGTTTGATCTCCTATGGATACATCGAAATGCTGGGGGGCAGTGGGCTGAAAAAAGCCACCGAAATGGCCATTCTCAATGCCAACTACATCAGCAAAAGACTCGAAGGAGCCTATGATATTTTGTATACCGGTGAACAGGGAAGAACAGCCCATGAGTTGATCATCGACTGCCGACCCTTTAAAAAGTATGACATCGAAGTAGTAGACATTGCCAAAAGACTTATGGATTACGGGTTTCACGCGCCTACAGTGTCTTTTCCCGTGGCCGGAACCATTATGATCGAACCCACAGAAAGTGAAAACTTGGAGGAAATTGATCGGTTCTGTGATGCGATGATCTCCATCAGGATGGAGATTGATTCCGGGGATGAAGCCAGTATCGCGCTGCTAAAAAATGCACCCCACACTTTGGGCATGCTCACTGCGGATGATTGGAACCTCCCCTATTCCAGACAAAGGGCGGCTTATCCCTTGGCTTTTGTCATGGACAACAAATTTTGGCCCTCGGTAAGAAGGCTGGACGAAGCCTTTGGAGATCGTAATTTAATTTGCAGTTGTACTTCCATAAAAGATTATGCAAAAGCCTAATTATTAAGGGTTCTTTGTGTTTTTTTATTCAATTTCATTGCTTACAAAAGCATTTGGGCATCATACACTTTTTACAAGATTTACCGATTATCCTCAATAAAAAAGTACTATTGTAATATTGTTATGAGTCACATAATTACCGGTAGCGGCTGTTGTATACCCACTGTTGTTCAAAAAAACAAAGCTTTTTTAACCCATTCTTTTTTGGACAATCAGGGAACAGAATTCGATGTGGACAACCAAACGATCATCGACAAATTCAACTCCATTACGGGAATTGAGGAGCGAAAATACATATCATCAGAATTAAAAACTTCGGACATTGCCCATCTTGCGGCTCAAAAAGCCATTGAAGATGCCAATGTTGATCCTGAAACCCTTGACTATATCATTGTTGCCCATAATTTTGGGGACATCACCGGCGATAGCAAACAAATCGACACCCTCCCCAGTTTGGCATCGAGAGTAAAGGCCAAACTAAAAATCCGCAACCCAAAATGTGTCGCTTATGACATTTTGTTTGGGTGTCCGGGATGGGTTGAGGCCATGATCCAAGCCCATGCATTCATCAAGGCAGGAATGGCCAAAAAATGTTTGGTCATTGGTGCCGATGCACTTTCTAGGGTGGTAGATATCTATGACCGCGACTCTATGATCTATGCCGACGGAGCAGGAGCCACCATCTTGGAGGAATCTGCCGAAGAAGGTGGGATTTTGTCGCACAGTACCTTGACCTATACTGCCGGAAACGAAACGGATTTTATTTTTTATGGTGAATCTTACAACAGTGAAGATTTAAACGGTAATAAATTCATCAAAATGCAAGGGAGAAAGGTATATGAGTTTGCGCTCAACCACGTTCCTGCAGCCATGAAACAATGTCTCGACCAAGCCAATATCGATATTGATGATCTAAAGAAAATATTCATCCACCAAGCCAATAAAAAAATGGATGAAGCCATCGTCAAAAGATTTTACCGACTCTACAAAAAACCCATGCGCGAGGACATCCTCCCCATGAATATTGAAGAGTTTGGAAACAGCTCGGTAGCTACTGTACCTACCCTTTTTGATTTAGTACTCAAACAAAACTACAAAGGCCACTCTTTGAAAAAAGGAGACATCATTCTATTCGCCTCTGTAGGGGCAGGAATGAACATCAATGCCATTACCTATCAAATTTAACCCTCAGTTGAAGTCCATACCCACGATTGCTATGGGTTAATTATGTAAATTTGTATTGATGCTTATACTCCAAGATATCGGCGCCTACTTTATCATGCTCTCCAAAGTGTTCAAACGATTTACCCGTTGGAGTGTGATGAAAGAACTCATCACCAGAGAAATTGATTCACTCATCGTTGGATCGATTGGAATAGTGTCATTCATTTCATTTTTTGTGGGTGGGGTGGTTGCCATTCAAACAGCATTGAACCTTAACAATCCGCTTTTGCCGAAAAATTTGATTGGTTTCGCAACCCGTCAATCGGTAATATTGGAATTTGCCCCCACTTTTATATCCGTAATCATGGCGGGAAAAGTAGGTTCGTTCATCACCTCAAGTTTAGGAACCATGAGGGTCACAGAGCAGATCGATGCCCTACAAGTTATGGGAATCAACACCTACAATTATTTGATTTTCCCTAAAATCGTAGCCATGCTGTTTTACCCCTTTGTAATAACAATTTCTATGTTCTTAGGAATTTTCGGAGGCTATATTGCCTCCATTTACGGTGGTTTTTGTTCCAGTGCCGACTTTATAGAGGGAATTCAATTGGAATTCATCCCCTACCATGTAAGATATGCTTTTGTCAAAACCGGGTTTTTTGCTTTCATTCTGGCTACCGTGCCCTCCTTTCACGGCTATTTTCTTAAAGGGGGTGCCTTAGAAGTTGGTAAAGCCAGTACAACCTCTTTTGTTTGGACAAGTGTACTCATCATTGTGACCAATTACATCATAACCCAATTACTGCTTACCTGATGATCGTTGTAGAAAAACTTTGTAAATCATTCAATGGCATAAATGTCTTAACCGACATATCTACCAAATTCGAAAAAGGAAAAACCAATCTGATCATTGGTCAAAGTGGATCGGGAAAGACGGTCTTACTCAAATGCATCTTGGGATTATATGGTATCAACAGTGGGAATATTTATTTCGAGGAGCGTTCTCTTCAAAACATGGACACCAAGGAAAGAAGTATTTTAAGACAGGAAATGGGAATGGTTTTTCAGGGCAGTGCCCTATTCGATTCCATGACTGTGGAGGAAAACATCATGTTTCCCATGCGTATGTTGACCCAAAAAAGCCCTGAAGAAATGCTCTCCAGAGCCAATGAGGTCATAAAGCGAGTCAACCTGGTCAACGCTAACAAAAAACTTCCCTCCGAAATTTCTGGAGGAATGCAAAAAAGGGTTGCCATTGCAAGAGCTATTGTGATGAATCCCAAATACCTTTTTTGTGACGAACCCAATTCAGGATTAGATCCCAAAACCTCAACATTAATTGACAACCTTATTCAAGAGATTACCAAAGAGTATCAAATCACCACAGTCATAAATACACACGATATGAATTCGGTTATTGAAATAGGTGAAAAAGTGTTGTTTTTGGAGAATGGTCTTAAGGGATGGGAAGGCTCCAACAAGGAGGTCTTTAAGACAGAAAATAAAAGTATTGGCAGCTTTATATACTCCTCCAATCTCTTCAAAAAACTTAGGAAAGTATATAAGGAAGAAAATTAATCTTTCTCTTGATTAAATTTTTTTAAGGCCTTTTCGGAAATATCTTTTACCTCTTGATTTTTACCCATTGGATAAATCATCAAAACATGCTCTGTGTCGACGATTATAAAGTCATCAAGCCCAGAAATAACAACCTTTTTGTTGGTATCTGTTTTTATGAAATTTTGAGAGGCATTATCGACATACAATTCACAGTTCAGCACTGCATTCTCCATAGCGTCCTTGGGTTGGCGATCATAAATTGATTTCCAACTGCCCAAATCATCCCA
>CAJXEG010000039.1 GCA_913052425.1 uncultured Flavobacteriaceae bacterium
TCATAGTCAACATCCTTACCGAAGTGTTTTACAACATACTTACAAACTTCATCTTTATCATAGATAGGTTGGTAATCTCCAACAGATACATTCCCTAGTCCAAATCTAATTTCTTTGTAGGTCATATCTGTATTAGTATCAATCAGCATGTGTACATGTTTATTAGTGTGATCACCTTTATCACTCTCACTCACATAGAAAACATTTTCTACCTTGTATGTGGAGGAAATAAGTTTGTTAATCCAGTTGCGTGCAGTCATAAGGTGTACTTTGTAATGGGTTCTACAAGTAATAAAGTAGTTCCAATCAAACATTCTAAGGAATTCAGCGTATCCGTTCTTCATTTTCATAATCTTGAGTTTAGGCAATAGGAGACATTAAGGCATTTTCTGCCTACTGTTTAATTTCAGGACTTAATTATATTGGATTAGAATGCTCTAAAATAGCTATAAAATCAAAGCACTTTTTGGGGTGTTTTGGTTGAAGAAGGTTGCTAATTGGGAACAATTTTGGGAACAAAAGAAAAAACCCCTCACAAAAGTGAAGGGCTTAATTTGGTTGGTATCGTAAGTGTAGTCTAGCGGTTACGCTTGCTCCTCCTCTTGGGCTCGAACCAAGGACCCTCTGATTAACAGTCAGATGCTCTAACCAACTGAGCTAAGGAGGAAATTGGACGCAAATATAAAACTATCCCCCGAAAAAATTGAAATTTTTTGACATATAAATTTTAGAGATGTTTTTCACGCTCATGGCAAAAATGTAATACTTTGAAATAAACGCAAAAAATCTACATGAACTGCCCTAAGATTTGTCATGCGAATATTAATAAACATTTCATTGATTCGTTGAAGTTTTAAACCCACGGGATCAAAGAGTGGGATTTTTTAATAATAAAAAAACCCCTCCGCACGGAAGGGTTATATTTTAAGTATAATTAATTATTTAAAAGATGAATCTATGAGTTCATAGATTTCAGATTGCTTTGCGTGAGCAAACTCTGTCAAATCTTTATCTTTGATTTCTTTTTGGAAAGCTTTAAAATATTTGTTGTTCATTAATTCGCCTTCACTGTAAGAGTAAGTGTCCAGTATCTCATCCAAAGATTTAAATCCATCCCAAGACATTCCGTTAAAAGATTTCATTTTGCCATCCTCCCAACTGGAAGAACTTAAAATGGTCGCACAACCCCATGATAACCCCTTTTTTTCCTCTAGTTGCGGTTCAACAACAAGTCTCCCCCATAATCTGTTATTTTCAATAAACTTTTTTCTATTGGTAAATTTGAAATGGTTGAGGATATAGAAGTTTGAATCTGCTCCATCACCAGCCTGTCCATTACTTTCCCATATTTCATAGGGGGTGTCGGATGACATGCTGAATTTACTCCAATCAGGGGCTGTCAACCCTAATTTTTTTGCTGTTTTGTTGTCGAAAACTTCTCCGAAGTTGTTGTGAACATTAGCCAATTGTGAACTGCCAGAGAAGTGATGGACAAAAATAAATTTTGAAGATTCATTGACAGAGCGTAACATTGACCAGCCTGCCCATTTATTTTGTTTCATTGCCGCTATTGCCAGAGGTTTAAAGTATTCTTTGTTGGCTTTAATAAATGCACCTGCATCCCCAGTTACATTCACATAATGCATTCTAAAGTAAAAGCGTTCAGTATTCTGGCCGAAAGAACTGTTTACAATAGCAAAAGTCAGGATTGCAAATAATATTTTTTTCATTTCAAATAATTTATGGTTAGTTCCCAAATGTATTCAGGCCAGTTTTATAAAGCAATTAAACTACTAAAACTTTGTACAAAAATCAGAGGGGTAATCCTATTATTTGATGAGTATTCAAAATATTCAAACATCGAGGCAGTTAAGTCTTTTATGAGGACCTCAACTTTTTATTAAACTTCTAAAATGCAATTCCAAAACCAATATTACCCACTAACATTCCACTTTCCGAAACTCCATTAATTCCAGGGATGTCCTCGCTAGCGAGCTCCGTATGGTTGGGATCGGAATTGTCTGTGGCCCTAAAGGTCACAGCCTTTGGTAAATTACCAAAACCATATCCCATTTCAATTCTGAAGTAAAAAATACCGCCTGTTTTCAGTCCCAGCCTAAGATTAGTCGTTCTCAGATCCACTTCCCCATTCCCGGAACCTCTGGAGCCATTCTTAAGAGTTATATTCATAAAATTTGCATTATAACTCAGATTGGAGTGACTCACTCCCACATAAAGTCCTTTCCCTTTTTCTTTGATGAAGTAGGATATACCCCATTCAGAAAAACGAAATTCGGCTTCCTTATTGTAATCCTCATAGGAATATTGTGAGTAATCGAAGTAGGGCGCAAAGTGATTGTCAAAAAATGGCAGCGTATATTGTGCGCCAACAACAGCCATATAAGGAAAGCCAAACTTTAAACCCGCTGAAACTCTTTTGATGTCATATTCAACGGACAATGAGTCTTTTTCTGGGGGATAAGCCACAAACCCGAACACCTCTTTGTTGTTGTTACTATGGCCGAATAAGGGAACCATCAAAAAAAGCAAAAATCCTTTCTTCATCACAATTTTTGATTACAATATATAAAATTCACAAAAATCAAGTGCTGTTCTGTTGATAGGGAGGGGAATGGATTATTGGTAAAAATTATGATTGTATAAGTTAAAATAATTAATTCACAATGACTTATGAATGATTATATATTAATATTGTATGTAGAAAAATTGTTTATACAATAGTCTGTTTTAAAAAATTGATTGTCCTTCGCCCTACCACAGTCGAATTAGTTTTTTCGTTTGATTTGTTATGGTTATTTGTTTTGAGTGGTAGGGCTAAAGGAATCAAACTTTTATAATTCCTTCATAAATGTATTAGTCTACAAATTCCCCTTTTTTCACAAAATATAGGTCTAAAAAAACCCTCAAAATGGGAGGGTTCACAACCTTAATTTATGACTAAAATCATTCTTGGGTGATTTCTATTTTATCATTCAAAACAAGATAAATCGGTACCAGAGGTAGTACAGCCAAGATGATGTGGAAGTATTGGGCAACATCAGGGACATCACTGACCCTGACAATATAGATGCCAAATAAATTAATCAAACTCAAGCAGACATATATTTTTACTGCCGCAGACTTGGCTACTTTACTTCCATCATAAGGCAGTTTATTGGGTATGGCCAAAGAAATTTGGATCAACCACATAAATGCAGCTGCCAAATGAATGGGTGCCGGATCCTTTGCAAAAAAACTAAATTCGGAGGCCACGACAACCAAGCCGAAGAGAAAATATCCCAAGTTGAAAAACACTCGATTTCTTTTTAACAGTCCATAGAGCGAAATAAGCACGCAAACGGAGGCAATAATAATTTGTGGTAACATAAAAATTGATTTTTGGTTTATTACATGAATATACAAAAATTAAAATGGTAAGTTCCTCTGCGCTCAGTCCCAATTCTGGTCACCTCAATTTCTGATCATAAAGTGTTGATCAAAGAGCGGGAGCCCCTTGTTTTATAACCCTAATTGCTTTCAAATGAGATCATTTTTTTTTCCAAACAATAAAACTGAAAAAATCTTCCTATTTTAGATTCAATAGTATTGACTTTTTTTTAACAAAGCATTAAAAACTAAAATGGAGATGTGGTCTAAAACAAAATACCTATTTACAGGATTATTACTGATTTTGTTGGTATTGGCTTGTGATTCAACAACCGATAAAAACCCACAATACCTTTTCAAGGCCAGTCTCTTAGTCAAAGAAAATCATACTTGGTACAAGGCTTTTGTGTATTTTGGATCGCTGATCGAAGAGCGTTCCGGCGGGCGAATGAAATTGGAAGTTTACCCTTCGGAACAATTGGCCAAAGAACTCGAAGCCATTCGTTTGATCAGGTCAGGAGTCGTCGACATGACTATATCTGCAGGCTCTCTTACCAACTTTGCAGAGATACTCACCTTTTCGGACATGCCTTTTTTGCTCCAAGACACCATTGCCATGCACAAACTCATCAACAGTACTATCGGGAAGCGAATCGAAAGGGAGATGATCGAAAAAATCGGAGTCCGTCCCATGGGCTATTTCCAAAGAGGAGAACGACATTTGACCTCTAACCGCCCCATCAAGCATCCCGATGATCTGCAGGAATTAATCATTAGAGTTCCCAACGCTCCCTCCTATGTGGTGGCTTGGAAGGCGCTGGGAGCCAAACCCACACCTATGGCATTTTCAGAGGTATTTTCTTCCCTTCAACAAGGAACCATAGAAGCGCAGGAAAACCCTTTTGCCATGATCAAAAATGCCGGTTTTAGCGAAGTTCAAAAATACCTCAACCTTACCGGGCATCTTATCACTTGGGGATATCCGCTGGTGGGAGAAAAACAATTTCAAAGTTTATCGGAAGACCTAAAAACTATTTTTTTGCAAGCAGCCAAGGAAATGCAAGCTTATGAGCATCGATTATTTTTAAGTAATGAATCCAAAGTTCAAAAACAATTACAAGATCAGGGAATGATTTTTGTTGAAGTGGACAAAATTGCATTTATGGAAAATGGCGAAAAAGCCGTTTATGAAAGTTTATCACCTGAGATGCAGGAGGTCTATAAATCCATAAAAAAAATCACCCAATGAGTTTCAAAATCTTTTTATCAAAGTTTTTAAAATACGGAACCCTTATAACCAGCCTTGGATTTGTAATTACCGTATCACTCCAGATCTTCGCGCGATTTTTTCTCAGTGATGTACCCCCTTGGACCGAAGAGGCATCAAGAATTTTATTTATATATGCCATAGCATTTGCCAGTGGCTTGGCCTATCGGGGCAATTATTTTGTTTTTTTAGAAGCATTTTACGCCGTTTTTTCCGAAAAGCTTAAAAAAACCATAGACCTGATATCACCACTTATGAGCCTTCTATTGTTCGGGTTTTGTGCTTTTTACTCCCTGCCCATGCTCGAAATGGGACTCGATGAAAATTCCCCCACACTACAGGTCATTATGTTCATTCCTTTTTTAAGCATTTTGATTTTGAGTCTTTCCATCAGCTACTTTAGTTTTTTGGCCTTTTTGAAAAAAATTAAATTTTGGAAATCATGATATTACTATTGATCATTGTTTTTATTGTTTGTCTTTGCTTTCGATTTCCCATTGCATTTTCCTTGGGCTTGTCATGTTTGGTTTACTTTTTTTTCAAAGGAACCCCACTGGTGGTAGTTCCTCTCAAGATGTATGCCGGCATCGACGTTTTTGTTCTACTGAGTATCCCTGGTTTTATTATCGCAGGGAATCTGATGAACCAAGGGGGTTTGACCGATAAGATCATCAATTTTTGTAATCATCTTTTGGGGCATATTAGGGGTGGACTTTCCTATGTCAACATCAGTGCTTCCATGCTTTTTGCCGGAATCTCTGGAACAGCCATCTCCGATACCGCCAGTTTGGGTGCTGTGATGATTCCTGCCATGAAAAAAGAAGGATACGACAGTGATTTTTCTTGTGCCATTACCGCAGCCTCCTCAACCGTAGGGCCCATTATTCCTCCCAGCTTACCCATGATTATTGCCGCAACATTGAGCGGACTGTCCGTAGGAAAACTTTTCCTCGCCGGAGCCATCCCCGGCCTGTTGTTGGGCTTGGGACTAATGCTGGTCGCCTATTTTGTCGCAAAAAAAAAAAATTACCCCAAACACCAAAAAAGCTCAATATTACAAATTCTAAAAAGCTTTACCGATACCTTTTGGGCCTTGTTGATGACCTTGATCATTCTATTTGGGATCATTGGGGGAGTATTCACTCCCACCGAGGCCTCTGTCGTAGCGGTACTATATGCGTTGTTTATTGGAACATTTGTCTATAAAAAACTCAACCTTAAAAATATTTCTGTTGTCATTTTAGATTCCATGAAAACCACCGCATCCCTTATGATATTGGTTGGTTTTGCCAATTTGTTTGGATTCATCCTCATTACCGAACAAATTCCTCAACGCATCTCCGAACAGATTCTTTTATGGACTACTAATAAATACGCCGTTCTGTTATTGATCAACTTATTGTTGATATTGGTTGGCACCTTTATGGAAACCATCGCGGCCCTATTGATCTTATTTCCAATACTGCTCAAAGTGGCTATCGAGGTTGATGTTGAGCCCATGCACTTTACCGTCATTGCAGTACTTAATTTAATCATAGGACTAACGACCCCTCCCGTAGGGGTATGTTTATTTGTAGCGTCCAGTATCGGTAAAACTTCCATTGGAAAAGTCAGCAGGGCAGGCTTGCCTTTTCTGGCGGTCAGTCTTTTGGTATTGGTATTGGTATCCCTTTTTCCCGAACTCTCCCTTTTTCTTCCCAAATTGATTATGGATTAGGACTTTACCTAATTTTTTGCACTCCATAGCAACTTATAGCGGGTTGAATTTTTACAAAAAACAAACCCCCACCACAAAGTGCAGGGGTCATAAGGTGTAAATATCATTGGACTTATACCAGCCAATTGATTCGCTTGAATTATCCTTTGGGTTTTAGATAAGTAAAAATAGCCAATCCAAACATCACGAAATCAATTGCAAAATCGGGAAGTCCCATTTGAGTCAATGGTGAGCTGGCCATATAGTAAAAGCTACCAAACAAGGGCAGGTAGGCAATGATAAAGGCCAATAATAATTTTTTAGCATCCTCAACCGCCAAATTGCGGGAAAAGAGAAACATCAATCCAATCATCAAAAATGCAGGGGTAATGGCGTACTGAAACATAACCGCCAATTGTCCCGCTTCCTCACCTACATTGAACATCATGTCGATAGAAGAATCAGCCAATAAGGTGTAAAGAATGGATTGGAGTACTTGAAAGGCTCCGATAATTGTTAAAGTTAATTTAGTTTTCATTTAAAAATCATTTTGGTTTAAAATATAGTGTATTGATTCCTATAAGATATATAAATATAGTAAGTTATAAAAAAAGTACTTGAGCTATATGGCTCTGTTCTTGGGCTTCTTGTTTGGAATTCTTCCAAAATTTCCGGAACCATCATAGTCAACAGTATCCGTTTCAATTTTCGAGCGCGAATGCGCCCTGATCTCTTTGTTGTTAAAAAAGATGCCCAACAAAAAGAGAAAAAACACAATGAGGCCTAGGGCAAAGATGATAGAAACACTCATTATTTAGACATTTGTTTTATATAGGCTCCGGCTGCCAAAATCGAGGGTACCCATATGCCCACGTAAAGCCCTTCTTGTTGCTGACCATTGAACCACAGGTATACCGAAAATAGAAAGCTGACAAAGGCAGCCGCTAAAATCAGGTAGTCAGACCTTTTCATTATTCCTCAGACTCTTTAACCCGGAAGAATTCCTCGTCCGATTCGATCCAGACAAAATCACTGGTCACCTTTTCAGTTTTAGGATTGTAGAAAACCTCCAAATATTTGAGTCTTTTGACATCCTTCACCTTGACCTGTGCAACAAAGTTGTGGTGATGAAACTTATCAAAAGGGCTGATAAATGAAGTATAGGAATCCCAAATGATATTGCGTGTATATTCTACATTACTGTAGGATGATTTCACAAAAGCCCGTATGGATTTATTGATTTCCTTGACGTTTACAGGTACAATTTCGCTATCCTTTAGGTTTTTCCGCTCCATTACATCAAGAAATCCTTGGTGTTCAGAAACGAAATTTTCCAATCCTGGTTTTTGTTCTTGATTGGAGATGCCCAACTCGATCAAGTCAGCGGCATTGTCTTTCTTTTCCTCTTTTTCGTCGACCAAATAAAATTCTTCATCTTCCGCTATCCATTCAAAATCTCCTTTTACTTTCTTGACAAAAGGATTGTAAATCACCTCCACATATTTCAGGCGATCCAAGTCATTAACTTTCACTTGCGCGATAAACGTGTGAAAGTGATAAATGTCCGACGGACTCAAAAATGTTTTGTACGAATCCCAGATGATATTTCGGGTATACTCTACTATCTCAGGATAGCGCTCTTCGACAAAAAAGCGAATTTTTTTATTGATTTCTTTAACGTTTATGGGAGTAATCTCTCCGGCTTCATTTTCTTCAAAACCTTCGTGTTCAATGATAAAATCTTCGATTTTGACACGTTGCTCCTGAGCGGATACTGCAACAGCGCAAAGTAAAGCGCATGATATGAACAAAGAAAAGATGCTAAACTTCATGATCGTTGATGTTTTTTAATTTTTATAAATATAATAAATATCAAAATGAGTTATGAAAATCACCTACTTTAATTGGATAAAAAGCGAAACAAGTCATTCCCGTTGGCATAAATGACCAAAGCCAACAGCAAGAAAAACCCTACCATTTGGGCATACTCCATAAACTTGTCATTCGGTTTTCTTCCGCTGACCATTTCATATAATAAGAACATTACATGTCCTCCGTCCAAAGCAGGAATGGGCAACAGGTTCATAAAAGCCAAAATGATTGAAATAAAAGCCGTACTGGCCCAAAAAGCCCTCCAATCCCATGTGGCCGGAAAAAGACTCCCGATGGCACCAAAACCGCCCAACTGTGACGCCCCTTTCTTGGTAAAGACATATTTGAATTGAGCTACATAGTCATAAAGCGTCCAGTAACCATAACTAAAACCTTCTGTGATACTTTCGGCCAAAGAGAGGTCTACTTGACTGATTTTAATCGAATTTTTGGGGATGACCCCCATTTTACCCTCAGCATCCAATACCACATTGAGTGTGTCTCGAATCTGATTGCGTTCGACCACATATTGAACCGATTGGTTGGCCTTTTCATTATTAAAGTCGCGCAGTTCTACCCAATCTTCTATGATGAGTTTATCGGCAGCAACAATTTTATCTCCCGCCCTAAAGCCGGCTGTATAAGCATTTCTGTCCATCAAAACACTGTCTATCTCAGCGGGAAAACGCGGATATAAAATGCTCATTTGACCCGATGTAAACATGCGGTCACCAATATTTTCCGGTATTGCTAGGTTGACCCTACCACCATTGGCACGTTCTACTTGTACCTCTTTGACAGATCGAATCAATAACATTTTGTTGATGTCTAGGGCCACCTCAAGGGGTTTGCCATCGACCGAAAGAATTTGATCCCCTTTTTCAAAACCGATTTCTTTGGCCAAAGGTGAAACACCCAAACCTAAGGGCATGGCGCTGTTGGGTAAGGTATTTTTACCCCAAACAAAGAGGATCATCATATAGATGAGAAAGCCCAGGATCAAATTGACCGTAACTCCACCCAGCATAATGATCAATCGCTGCCAAGCGGGTTTAGTGCGGAATTCCCATGGTTGTGGAGGTTGTTGCATCTGTTCCTTGTCCATGCTCTCATCGATCATCCCCGAGATTTTGACATAACCCCCCAAGGGTAACCATCCAATCCCATAGACCGTGTCTCCAAATTTCTTTTTAAACAAAGCAAATTTTACGTCGAAGAACAGAAAAAACTTTTCTACACGGGTTTTAAAGATTTTGGCAGGGATAAAATGACCCAATTCATGTAATACAATAAGAATCGACAAACTGAGCAACAGTTGAATGCCCTTCATTAACATAGGTTCCATAGCAAATCAATTTTTGGAGACCAAAAATACCACTTTTAGCCACATTCAAGACCCATTTCGACAAAAACCTTTGACGTTAATTTTTTGTGTTTTTTATAACTTATCTTTGTCCAAACATGGGCATTTTAAAAAAATACAGAAAATTTTTGGGCGTATTTGCCGTCATTTCGGCCGTCATCTTAATGTTGTTTTACAATGCATTGTTGCCCACCAAAAAACTACCCGTCTACCAACCGGCCATGGTCAACTTTGAATTGGTGGACAGTACCATACAGCATAAAAAAAAATTCCATCGTATTGCCGATTTTTCACTGATCAATCAAAACGGTAAAACCATCACGCAAAAGGATTTTAAAGGGAAAATTTATTTGGCAGATTTCTTTTTTACCACCTGTCCCACCATCTGTATTGCCATGACGGACAACTTGGTAAAAGTTCAGGAAAAAATAAAAAACAACCCCCATGTGATGCTCCTGTCCCATTCGGTTACCCCTAAGATCGATACTGTGGCTCAACTCAAAAAATACGCCCTCGAAAAGGGGGTGATCGATCAAAAATGGCATTTGGTGACGGGCGATAAAAAAGCAATCTATGAAC
>CAJXEG010000040.1 GCA_913052425.1 uncultured Flavobacteriaceae bacterium
TGGTCTGTACAGCCCTGGTATTTTTTATGCACTTGGGATTCTCTTTTTTGGAAATCGGACTGACCCGACAAAAAAACACCATCAATATTTTATTTAAAAACTTTTTTGTAATCACCGTGGGACTATTATTGTATTGCATAGGTGGTTTCAACCTCATGTACCCCGGTTTTGAAGACGGAGACATGGGCATACTCAAATTTGCAGGCTTTGGCATCTCAGCTCCCGAGGGAGGTATGGGGTTTGGATATGCTGACGGTGGTTATACCTGGTGGACCGATTTCCTTTTCCAGGGAATGTTTGCCGCTACAGCGGCTACCATCGTTTCCGGAGCAGTTGCCGAACGTATCAAATTATCAGGTTTTATGCTTTTTGCAGTACTCTACGTTGGACTTATTTATCCCATTGTAGGGGCTTGGAAATGGGGTGGTGGATTCCTCGACGCATGGGGATTCTACGATTTTGCTGGTTCTACATTGGTTCACTCTGTGGGAGGTTGGGGTGCTTTGATCACCATCTACCTATTGGGTGCAAGAATTGGTAAATTCGACAAAGACGGAAAGCCAAAAGCACTACCCGGACACAATCTACCCATTGCTTCTGCAGGAGTATTTATCCTTTGGTTGGGATGGTTTGGATTTAACGGAGGTTCTGTATTGTCTGCTGACCCGGAATTGACTTCTTTGACTTTGGTCACCACTTCATTGGCTGCTGCTGCAGGGGGTGTTGCCGCTACTTTCTTTTCTAACTTACTCTACAAAAACTTCGACTTGACCATGTTTATGAATGGTGTTTTGGGAGGATTGGTAGGAATCACAGCCGGTGCAGACCAAATGAGTCCCACCGACGCCATCATTATTGGATTGATTGCAGGTGTTATAGTTGTATTGGGTATTGCATTGATTGACAAGCTTAAATTAGACGACCCCGTGGGTGCTGTTGCAGTTCACCTCATCTGTGGAATCTGGGGAACACTTGCCGTAGGTATCTTTGGAGCTATGGCAGGGTTTGATCAGTTCTTAGTTCAATTGATTGGTGTTGGAATTGTTGGTGCTTTTTGTGTTGCCACATCTTTCATCATACTTCTGATTGTCAAAGCAACCACTGGATTGAGAGTCGACAAGGAAGAAGAAATAAACGGTCTCGACCTTTCAGAACATGGAATGGAAGCTTACGCTGACTTTAGGATCAACGAAGGATAGTTCACATCCATTATTAATGAGAAAAAGCCTCCATTGAATGGAGGCTTTTTTGCTTTAGTCCAATTAAATCTTAGAATCTATTGCACTAATCGGGCGAATCCCTATTTTTGAAAAAAACATATTTATGAATCAGATCACTTTGTTGATGTACTGCACTGACCAAAAAGGAATCATTGCAGCAGTGACGAACTTCATACACCAAAGCCAAGGAAACATCACCTATATCGACCAATATGTAGATCGGCCCAATGCCGCATTTTTTATGCGTGTGGAATGTGATTTAAATGGTAATGATTTCGACTTTCAAGATTTTAAAGATCGATTTCACCAAGACTTAGGGAAGCGTTTTTCCCTTCATTGTGATTTTTATCAGAAAAATCACAAACCAAAGATGGCCGTTTTTGTTTCCAAATATGACCACTGTCTATACGATATACTGGCCAAACAACAATCGGGAGAGTTGACCGCGGAGATTCCTTTTATTTTGAGCAATCACCCCGATCTTGAAATCATCGCCAAACGCTTTGACATCCCCTTTTATCACATCCCTGTAAACAAAGACAACAAGCCCGAGGCTGAGGCAAAACAATTGTCATTACTCAAAGAACATCAGGTAGATTTTATCGTTTTGGCCCGTTACATGCAGATTGTTTCTCCAACGCTCATTGACCACTACACTCACAAAATCATTAACATCCACCATTCTTTCTTGCCCGCTTTCCCCGGAGCCAAACCCTACCACTCGGCATTTGCCCGTGGCGTAAAAATCATTGGAGCTACAAGTCACTATGTTACCGAAGAATTGGATGCAGGCCCCATCATCGAGCAAGACATTGCTCGGGTTACCCACTTAAACTCTATTGCAGATTTTATTGAAAAAGGAAGAGACTTGGAACGAATCGTTCTGCTTCGTGCACTCAAATTACATGTCAATCGGAAAGTAATGGTTTATGGAAACAAGACTGTGGTCTTTTCTTAAACCTTATCTTCTAAGAACGACAGCATTCCATCATTAAATTTTCCGGGCTTTTCCACATTGACCACATGCCCACATTCTTCGAGCACCAATAGCTGAGACAGGGAGTGGCTTTCTGTTACCTTCTGAACGGAGGGGAGAAACATATAGTCTTGATCACCCATGATGTAGAGCGTGGGAATATCCACAGTAACTTTTCTAAAAATCCTCAACTTGGGGATGATCTCTGAGGTAAGTTTAAACCATCGGATAAACTCCTTTTGGTAGAGTTTTTTGGCTTCGCGTATAAACAAAATACGGGACTCTTTATGGTTTCTATTGGGCATGATGATAAAAGCAAAAAAACGATACAACCACATATAAGGCAAAACAGATTTGGTGGCATTACCAAAATACATGAGTATCCTTGACCTTAAATTCAACTCCAATATTGCACCTCCCATAATCATTTTGTACACACGCTTGGGCTGCATTTCAGCCAGCTGACGGATGAGAATAGTCCCCAGAGAGATCCCTACAAAATGGGATTTTTCTATTTTTACATGATCCATTACTTCGAAAATATCCTCGGCTATGGACTCAAAAGAGTACTTGGTTTTAAATGGGTTTTGGATCAAATCTTTAGAAGCACCATGACCCCGCAGGTCGATCAGTAAAAGATTGAAATTCTTTGAGAAAAATCGAATTTGCTTAAACCAAATAGCACTGCTCCCTCCTGCCCCATGAATAAACGTTATCCAACTTGCATTTTCTTTTTTTGCCTTATAAATACTGTGATGCAACATTATATAATCCCTTTTTGACGTAGGTGAAAAGCCATTTGTTCCTGTAATTCTTTGGCCACATTACCGGCTATTTGATCAAAATCACTTCCCGAAGAAGCGTATAGGATTCCCCTTGATGAATTGACCAGCAACCCACATGTATTATTCAGTCCATTGACCGCCACCTCTTCCAAACTTCCTCCTTGGGCCCCTACCCCAGGGATCAATAAAAAAGAATCGGGGATTAATGTTCTTATTTTTTGCAGTGCTTTTGCTTTGGTGGCTCCTACCACATACATCAATCGATCAGAATTTTTCCATTTTTTCGACTGCTCAATAACCTGCTCATATAGGGGTTTTCCCTCTGCATTGAGCAATTGAAAATCTAAAGCCCCTTCATTGGAGGTCAAGGCCAATAATATAGCGTACTTTCCCTTGTACTCTAAAAAAGGTTCAACCGAATCTTTACCCATATAGGGTGCAATGGTAACCGAATCAAATTCTAACTTTTCGAAATAGGCCTTCGCATATCGCTTCGAGGTATTGCCTATGTCTGCCCTTTTGGCATCGGCAATGGTAAATATTTCTGGATAGTGTTGGTTTAGAAAATCCATTACTTTTTCAAGGGATTTCCACCCCTCAGATCCATAGGCCTCAAAAAAGGCGATGTTGGGTTTATAGGCAACACAATAGGGTGCGGTAGCCTCAATAATTTTCTTACAAAAGGTAAAAATCGCATCCGGCTCATCTTTCAGATCGGATGGAATACGATCCTGATCCACATCCAAGCCCACACACAAAAAAGACTTTTTGCTCTTGATTTGCTCTAAAAGTACTGACTGCATCATAGAGTCTCTCCTGCCTCCTTCAGTTTTTGAGTGTTCTGGTAAAGTTTTAATTCATCGACCAATTTCTGTATATCCCCGTTGATTATGTTTTGCAGATCGTATAGGGTTAAACCAATACGATGATCTGTCACCCTCCCTTGGGGGTAATTATAGGTTCTGATCTTTGCTGAGCGATCTCCAGAAGAAACCAGTGAATTTCTCTTTTCGGCATCTTGCTCTAATTTTTTTTGGAGTTCCAATTCATAGAGTCGGGAACGCAATACCTTTAGGGCTTTTTCTTTGTTTTTGTGTTGTGACTTTTGATCCTGACATTGGGCAACAATTCCCGTAGGCTCGTGGGTTAGCCTTACAGCAGAATAGGTCGTATTGACCGATTGCCCCCCCGGACCGGAAGAACAAAAATAATCTACCCTTACATCGTTCATATTGACTTCAACATCGAATTCCTCGGCCTCGGGCAAAACCATCACAGTGGCGGCCGAGGTATGGACCCTACCCTGGGTTTCGGTTTGCGGCACCCGTTGTACCCTGTGTACCCCGGATTCGTATTTCATGGTTCCATAAACTTCCTCTCCTGAAACTTCAAAAATGACTTCCTTAAATCCTCCGGCAGTACCCTCGTTGGCATCCACAAAACTTACCTTCCAACCTTGATCCTGGCAGTATTTGGTATACATGCGATAAAGATCACCGGCAAAAATACTGGCTTCGTCGCCTCCCGTTCCCGCTCGAATCTCAACCACCACATTCTTTCCATCCTCAGGGTCTTTGGGAATCAGTAAAAACCTAATTTCTTCCTCCAATTCGGGGAGTTGTTCTTTGGCTTCTTCCAACTGCATTTTAGCCATATCGATCATTTCCGGATCCGTCTCCTCTTTGATCATGGTTTCTGCTTCCTCTATGTTGGATAGGATTGATTTATAGACCTCTGCTTTGATAAAAATCTTGTTCAAATCCTTGTATTCTTTATTGAGTTGAACGTATCGCTTTTGGTCTGCGATAATGTCCGGCTGAATAATCAAATCAGATACCTCGATAAATCTTTGTTGGACAATCTCTAGTTTTTCTATCATTTTGAGAGAACTGGGTAGTTCACAAATTTAAAGTTTTAAATCTATCTTTCAAGCTTCTGAAAGTACAACTGGTATTTAATGGCTATTTCATCCTCCATTTTTCTCAACATAAAGGAGGGCAATGGAACTTTAAAGTCAGAAAGGGTCAAATCAAAGCTGCCCTCCAACATAAGATTGTTTTGATTTAGCTTGGCCTGTGCAAGAATATCCTTGCTCAATTCAATTCCGTGGAAGTTTAATCCCCCAGCAAATTTTACCTCATTGTCTTTCTTTTCAATCTGATCCGAAAAAAATTCAATTTTGGGAAACTGCAAAACCTCCAATATTTCCAATGCATTGTTGTCTCTGTTGCTGTTTTTACTGTCAAAATCCCTGACATACATGGCAATGGCTATTTTTTGAAAAGCACCTTGATCTTCAATCATCAAGCCCTTTACATTTTGATTGGTACCCGACCAGTCGTGTAAAAAGTGGGAAGCCTCATAGGTTATGAATGAACTTTTGGAATCCAACACCCATCTTTCCTGCGCCTGAGAGACCCAACAAAAAAACAGAAGAACAATACTACAAAATAATCTTTTCATATGTCTTAAAATTTAAAAACCAATACGGCAGTAGCATAGCTTGCAAAGGTAGTATAAGCAGCATACTTGTGCCAATCCCTATCCTCTTTAGACCAGGCATTGGTAGCAATCATACCCGAAAAATGAATATAAGCCAGCCATTTGTGGGCTTTGATGGAATTAAAACCTTTTAGTTTTTTTCTGACCAAGGGCGGAGGAGCGAAAAGAGAGAGTCCGGCACCGGTAAAATAGGAAGCCGTAACCCACTTTCCCAAAGTTTTGTGAGCATTATAAAGATCATAATCCCCATTGTATAGCTTGCCTCCCATGATCCCCTGGGCCACCATTCCGGCCAATGTCAAATAGCCAATAATTTGATGGGATTTAAGCATAACATTCCTGACTTTCAACTCCTTTTCCCTTTGTTCAAGTGAAAGTTTTGAAATACCGGTTTTACGAAAAAGACCGTTTTTTCCCCATAAAAGAGATTGGGTAAAAATCATTTTTTGTGGCAGCAATTGTTCTTCCATCGTCATTTCTTCCTCAAACAAACCTTCCAACAATGCATCACGCTCTTGAGCGACAACAGCTTGGAAAATAAAAAAAGTAAGAAAAATGATTTTTTTCATCTAATTGGCTCCACAAAGTAAAACTAAGATAAACGATTAATACTGAAAAATACCTTCCAGCGACTGGATCGTCAACTTTTTTTCAGTAGATGCTTCGACCCTCCCTACAATTCGGGCTTCGATATTGAAAGACTCCGTAATGTCTATTACCTTCTGAGCTTGGGATTCGGGTAAATAAATCTCCATTCGATGCCCCATATTAAAAACCTCATACATTTCTTTCCAACTGGTTCCCGATTCCTTTTGGATCATCTTAAACAATGGAGGAAATTCAAAGAGATTGTTTTTGACAACGTGCAACTGGTCGATAAAATGTAAAATTTTGGTTTGTGCACCTCCACTGCAATGTACCATCCCATGAATCTCTTTTCGATCAAGGGTGTCCAATATCTTTTTAATCACAGGAGCGTAGGTCCTGGTGGGTGATAAAACCAATTGCCCAACATCCAAAGGTGTATCGGTAAGGTCTGTTAATTCTTTAGAACCGGAGTAAATCAAATCGTTGGGCAGGTCATTGTCAAAGGTTTCAGGGTATTTTTCTTTGAGAGCAGCACCAAATACATCGTGTCTTGCCGAGGTCAAACCATTGCTCCCCATCCCTCCGTTGTATTGATCCTCATAGGTAGCCTGGCCAAAAGAGGCCAAGCCCACAATCACATCGCCTGCCTGAATATTTGCATTGTCAATGACCTCACTTCTTTTGATTCTGGCGGTAACAGTGGAATCAACAATAATGGTCTTTACCAAATCCCCTACATCGGCGGTTTCTCCACCAGTACTGTGAATTTTCACACCCAGTTGCGCCAAATTGGCCAAGAGTTCCTCCGTGCCATTAATGATTGCAGCAAGCACTTGGGCGGGAATTTTATTTTTGTTTCTCCCAATGGTTGAGGACAACAAGATATCATTGGTCACCCCAACACAAAGCAGATCATCAATATTCATGATCAACGCATCTTGGGCAATGCCTTTCCACACCGATAGATCTCCGGTCTCTTTCCAGTAGGCATAGGCAAGAGAGCTTTTGGTTCCCGCTCCGTCGGCATGCATTACCAAACAATGCGCCTCACTGCCCGTCAAAAAATCAGGTACAACTTTGCAAAATGCCTTTGGAAAAAGGCCTTTGTCTATATTTTTTATGGCATTGTGAACATCCTCTTTTTGTGAAGAAACACCCCTGAGGTTATACCTTTTGTCTGTCATTGTTTTGATTAGAATTCAAATTTAACACTATTCCCCCAACCCATAAGGCTTCAATATTTTTTTTATCAGCGACAAAACAGGAGTTCTCGGTATTTGGCCAAGGGCCATAGGTCGTCATCTACTACCAACTCTAACTTGTCACAGTGATATCTGATGTCATTTAAAAATGGTAAAACATTTTCACAGTAGGCATAAGCTTTTTTAAATTCATCTTCGATTTTATCCAAGGTCTTTCGGGTTTCGACCATTTGTACAATGCCCTTGTTGATTTCATCTATGTGTCCCGAGATGCGTTCAATGATTTTTAACTGAACCTCCGCGTGTTTTTGGAAATCATTGCCATAAATTTCTTTTAGACCTTTTACGTTATCAATCAGTACATTTTGATATTTGACGCCGGTGGGTATGATATGGTTCCGGGCAATATCTCCTAGTGTTCTGGACTCGATTTGAATCCGCATAATGTATTCCTTAAGATCTACAATGTACCTGGCCATTACCTCTCGTTCGGAAAGTACATTTGTTTGTTCAAAAAGTGCGATACTTTTTTTGGCGATGTAGGCTGTCAAGGCCTCTGGCGTATTTCGGTTGTGACTCAATCCGCGCTTTTGCGCTTCATTAATCCATGAATCGCTATAGCCGTCTCCTTCAAAAAGGATATTCTTTATGCCTTTTAGATTGTCTCTCAAAGCATTGAAAATGGCATCATCTTTTTTCATGTCCTTTTTCTCGATCAAATCTTCGACCTCATTGCCGAATTTTGCCAACTGCTGGGCCACTGCAGCATTGAGAACGGTAATGGACTTGGCACAATTTGACTTAGAGCCCACTGCTCTGAATTCGAATTTATTTCCTGTAAATGCAAAAGGAGATGTCCGGTTTCGATCGGTATTGTCCAATAGGATTTCCGGAATTTTACCAATGACATTGAGCTTGAGGTCTGTTTTTTCCTCCGGAGAGAGTTTACCTTTAGAAACATTTTCCAAGTCATCCAAAACAGCCGTAAGTTGTTTCCCAATAAAAACAGAGAGTATAGCAGGAGGTGCCTCATTGGAGCCCAGCCTAAAGTCGTTGCTGGCACTAGCAATCGAAGCCCTCATCAAGGCCTCATGGGACAAAACAGCAGCAATGGTATTGATAAAAAAGGTCAGGAACTGAAGGTTACTCATGGGGGTTTTACCGGGACTCAACAAGTTGACCCCGGTATTGGTAGACAGTGACCAATTGTTGTGTTTACCTGATCCGTTGATTCCTTCAAAAGGCTTTTCATGAAACAAGACCATAAAATCGTGTTTTGACGCTATTTTACTCATCAAATCCATGACCAAAGAATTATGATCAACCGACAGGTTGGCCTCTTCATAAGTGGGTGCCAGCTCAAATTGACCCGGAGCAACTTCATTGTGACGGGTTTTCAGGGGAATGCCCAACTGAATGGCTGAATGCTCCAATTCTTTCATATAAGCAATCACACGGGGTGGAATGGAACCAAAATAGTGATCATCCAATTGTTGACCTTTGGAGGGCTGATGTCCAAAAAGTGTTCTGCCAGTAATGATTAAATCGGGTCGAGAGGCTGCCAGTGACTTGTCCACCAAAAAATACTCTTGCTCCCAACCCAGAGTAGCATTGACCTTGGTTACGTTTTTATCAAAGTATTTACAAATTTCTGTAGCAGCATTGTCCAGGGTTTGAATAGATTTGAGCAATGGGGTTTTATAATCCAATGCTTCTCCAGTGTAGGAAACAAAAATGGTAGGAATACAAAGTGTCTTATCGAGTATAAAAGCAGGAGAGGTGGGATCCCAAGCAGTATAGCCTCGGGCTTCGAAAGTGTTTCTGATCCCACCACTGGGGAAACTGGAGGCGTCCGGTTCCTGCTGAACCAATTGACTGCCATCAAAATTTTCAATGGGTTTACCCGAAGATTGCAGCTCAAAAAAGGCATCGTGTTTTTCTGCCGTACCACCGGTCAAAGGCTGAAACCAATGGGTATAATGGGTAGCACCTTTGGACAATGCCCAGGCTTTTAGCGAAGCAGCAATTTGATCTGCATAAGATCGATTGATTTTTGATCCTTTATTTACTGCTTGAGCTACCTGATTGAATGTTTCTTTGTTGACGTATTGTTCAAGTACGGCATCGGTAAATACATTGCTGGCAAATAAAGAAGAATATTTTTGATCGTTTTCGAACGATCGGGGCTGTTTGTCAAAAAGATTTTCTAGACTTTTTTTTCTTAGGTAATTCATTAGTGAAGCATTTTGGAAACTAAAACAAAGATAATTTATAAATGAAAAAATTTAGATAAGTGTCCCTAAAATTTATGAAATTCAAAATTTACCCCAAAAAAATTAGTGTCTTCATAAAAATGAATCATGATTTTTATAATTCACACCCCAAAAAGGGGTGGTATTGGGAAGAAATTCTATTTTTACCGAATTGAAACACAAAATTTATTATATGAGCAAGTCTAAATTGGAATACATCTGGTTGGACGGTTATGAGCCGACCGCCAGTTTACGTAGCAAAACGAAAATTGTAAGTGACTTTGGCGGGACGCTAGAAGATTGTCCTCTTTGGTCATTCGATGGTTCTTCAACTCGACAAGCCGAAGGAAATTCCTCAGATTGTCTTTTAAAACCTGTTGCACTTTACCCCGATCCAGATCGAAAAAATGGATTTTTGGTAATGACTGAAGTTTTAAATGCTGACGGAACCCCTCATGTCTCTAACG